>JAZFUS010000179.1:0-2594 GCA_036447315.1 Dehalococcoidia bacterium | reverse complement strand
GCGCCACCCGGCATTGCTGGCCCTGAGGATGGCCGAGATGAGGGTGCCGGCATGGCTGATGCCGATGAAGAAGACGAACAGGGAGATATACATGCCCCACTGGATTCGGTCCCGCATGCCGGTGACGATCAGTCCATCCCGGACCTGGTTGGTGTAGGCATAGGCCCCCCAGGCAACCACCATCACCAGTAAGGCCACCCACATAAAATAGCCCTTGCCACTGTGGAACAGGGGGGCCAGGGCAATGCGCTCCAGCCGCGCCCGGAACTGCTCTACCGGCCTGAGCGCTTCCATAGTCTGCTTCCTTTCAGTTTCTCCATCCAGGGCCACGTCGTCGCCTTACGGCCACGCTTGTATGGGTCCCGGCCCACCGCCTGGCCATGGCCGGGGATATAGAATACCCGGGGCTCGGTGCCCAACTCCTCCTTGAGGTGGTAGGCTGAGTTCTCCGTGAGGAACAGGGAAAGCCTGACCACGTCCTCGCCGTTGGTAATGATGTCCTCCTCCAGGTCCCCGTAGTACAAAGCCTTGTTACTGCACGCCTGCACGCAGTAAGGGAGCTTGCCCGCCCGGGCCATATCCGGACAGAAGTCGCACTTCATCACCGTGCCTTTGATGGCGGGCACCTGGGTCTCGGGACTATAGTCCGCCAGCATGGCGGCCGTGGGCACGGGGGGCTGTCCCCAGTTAAAGAAGCGCCGGTCATAGGGGCAGGCGGCCATGCACAGCCGGCATCCGATGCACCGCTCCTGGTCGATGAGCACCACCCCCTCCGGGGTGGCAAAGGTGGCCCCCACGGGGCACACATTTACACAGGGGGCATTCTGGCACTGCTGGCAGGGGGTGGGCATGAACTGGGTGCCCCCACCGACCAGGTCCGCCTCATAGCACTCTATCCATTCCATGGGCTCCGGACCATAATGGCCCTCGATACAGGCCTGGGTGCAGCGGGGGGACACGTCCTGTTGCTGGCAGCCATCGCAGTGCCTAAGGTCAATGACCATGGTCCAGCGCCGGAGCCGGCCCGGTGTCCCGGCTTCCGGCTCGTGCTTTGCCCACACCCGCCCCAGGGATAAAATCCCCGCCGGTACCACCATACCGATCCCCGATACCCCCATCAGTTTCAGAAACCCACGCCTATCCAGCTTTGTTTTCATAGATTCGTGTTCCTCTTACCAGCGTACCGGGACCGGTTCAGTGCCGTTCATAGGGCGGTTGAGCTATACTGCGCTGGAAGTCCTGAACGTAGGCCTGCATAAACTGGCCTCGTGCCATCATCTCGGCGCCGTCTTGTTCCAACAGCGTGCAGTAGGCCAGAAGTCGCAGACCAAGCCCTTCATCCACCAGTCCCAGCTCCATGGCCCTTTTGACGGGGGCTTTCATCGCTTCCATGCCCTGGATGATCCGCTGCCCCTCATCGGACAGGATGAGCGCGTTACCCCACAGGCTGTCCAGCTCCAGGCTCACGGATTCGTGGGGCTCCATGCCCCGGCTGGGGATAGTCAGATCGGCAGCCAGGGATTCCAGCCGCTCACCACTCAGTTTCATCTCCTGGGCGAACTTCACCCAGCGGGCGCCCTCCACCATCAGGGAGGAGCGGCTCATGACCCTGCCCTGCTCAATGAGGATTTCCCCAAAGGTATTGGTATCTCGGGCATGTTCTATGAGCATGGCGCTGTTGTCTCGCACGTCGGGTGGGGGAGGAAGCTCTGAGCGGCAGGCCAGAGTAAGGCTGCCCATCAGGACCGAAGTCACCGCCAGCAACAACCACATTCCCTTCCTCATCTCGACCACCTTTCTGCCTTGCCCGGCGCAACCGGGCCGGCCTTTTCGCAGGGGCGAGGTTGGGCCCGGGGACTTCCCTGCCTGCCTTCAGTGTAGCAGGCGCTTCGGGCAGGCACATCCCGATAGGTAGGGATAGAAAAAGAGAAAAGGCGCTATTTTTAGTAGCGCCTTTTAGGGATGCCGGTGGTCCCGGCATCCCAGTTAGTGACTAGGTTCCGAAGTTTTAAGGGGAACCCTGCCCCCGCAGAAAACCCATCCGGACGGCATACTTCATAAGCTCTGCCCGGTTCTGGAGGTTGAGTTTATCCATGATATGGCTGCGGTGGCTCTGCACCGTGTGAATACTCAGGGAAAGCATATCGGCAATCTGCTGGCTGGTGTTGCCCTCGGCGATTAGCTTCAAGATTTCGTGCTCCCGCCCGGTGAGCTTCTTATAGCCGAGGAGCTCTTCGCCGCTGGTCATCCGCTGCAGGTAGTCCTCCACCAACCTTTTGGCCAGGGAGGGGTAGAGGAAGACCCCACCCTGATGGACCGTGCGGATGGCCGTGAGCACATCCACCGAGGCGGCCTCTTTGAGCAGATAGCCCGAGGCCCCCACCGCCAGGGCCCGGAAGAAGTAGTCGTCGCTGCCGTGCATGGTGAGGATCAGGACCTTGGTCTCCGGCACATCCTGGCGCATCAGCTTGGTGGCGGTGAGCCCGTCCATGCCCTCCATGGTGATGTCCATGAGGACGACATCGGGGCGGAACTGTCGGGCCTTCTCCAACCCCTCGCCGCCTTCGGTGGCCTCGGCCACCACCTCCATGTCG
>JAZFUS010000178.1:0-7472 GCA_036447315.1 Dehalococcoidia bacterium | reverse complement strand
AGCCTCACCCCGGGGGTAAAGCCGCCGGAAAACTACCAACTCCCAACCACCCCATTATTCCTTTATAATAGCCTGCCGGTATGTAAAAAAACGGTTTGGAAGAAAATGAAAGGGGGTTGTAAGATGAACCCCCGGCCGCGGGCGGCGGGGTAGGGAGCTATGGCTGCGGCGGCGGTAGCAGGGGGGACCGGTAACTGCCCCCCCGTAATGACCTAAAAAATGGAATGGAGACCCGAAACGACCCCGGGATTCGGCCCGGAGCCGCTCCTGTTATGGATTCTCCGCCTTTTCCCTTTGGCTCTTCATGAGCACATCTAAAATTAACTTTTCCGCCTCGCGGTCCGGCTTATCCAGTTTGGATATCTCTTCTTCGAGATATAACCTGTAGAGCTGCTTGCCCCGCCTCCATCCCACCAGCCACACCAGGATCAATCCCACAAAGGCAATGGGCCCCACAATCCAGGACACGACATTCTCATAAAGCAGAATTACCACCAGGATCAAAACCGCAAACAGGAATACCACAATGTTGATGTCCCATCTGGCTATCTGGGCCCTCCGCTGCGCTCTAAGGGAAGCGAGCTCGGTTACGCTGCCTTCTTTGACATCCCCGGCCTCATCCAATGCCCCCCTCCTTTTCTCCCCCTGCGGGGATAAGGTCATTACCTCCGGCTTCCGGGAGCTTTCGCACATTGTGCCCTCATGGGAACCTCTTGTCAACCCTGGGCCGGCCCTTGACCCCCCATGCTTCCCCACCTTATGATGGCAGAGGCCTTAAGTCCTTTTGCAGATAGGAGTGCGCCCCGCTTAGGTGTCTGAGAAACGGTTTTTCTATGGGTGGTACATAGTACTGGCCTCCTTTGTGCTCCAGGTTTACATCGGAGGAGCCTTTTTCTATAGCTTCACCGCCTTTTTCGAGCCCATCGTCCAGGAGTTCCAGTGGAGCTATTTTGCCGTCTCGGTGGCGGCCTCCCTGCGCAGTGTGGAAATGGGGGTTGCCGCCCCCATAATGGGTTTCCTGTCCGATCGCTGGGGGCCGCGGAGACTGATCCTGGCCGGTGTGCTCATAACCGGCGCGGGGTACTGGATGCTCAGCCAGGTCGGTTCCCTGGCCACCTTCTATGGAGCGTTCATCGTGGTGGCGGTGGGCACCAGTGCCTTCTCCAGCCCGGTGCTGATGACGGCGGTGGCCAACTGGTTTCGCCAAAAGGTGGGGAGGGCCATGGGCCTGATGAGCGCGGGCTTCGGAGCCAGCGGCGCACTGGTGCCCGTGGTGGTCTGGCTCATCGATAGATACGGGTGGCGGACCACCATGGTTATCCTGGGTGTGGGGATGCTGGTCGTAGGCATTCCCGCCTCACTGGTATACCGCCACAAGCCGGAGCAGTATGGACTGCTCCCCGATGGCGAGCCTCCCCCCCCTCCTCTCGATACCCGGCCGGCCTCCGGGTCCGGGACCGCCGGGGCGGAGGCCCCCGCCGCCGGAAGGGGGTTCACCACCCGGGAGGCCCTGAGGACCAGGGCCTTCTGGCTGATAACCCTGGCCGGAGGGGCCCAAACGCTGGTGGTGGGAGCGGCCCTGATCCATGTGATGCCCTACCTGAGCAGCCTGGGGTATGCCCGCCCCCAGGCCGCCCTGGTGGCCATGATGATCCCTATAACCAGCATACCCGGCAGGCTGGCCATGGGCTGGCTGGGGGACATCATAGACAAGAGGAAGGTCATGGCCATCACCATGGCCCTTCAGGCCGCCGGGATGTTTATCTTCGCCTATGCCGGGGATGCCAGGCTGCTCATAGCCTTTCTGTTGGTTTATGGCCCGGGCTACGGCGGTTTCATTCCCCTGAGGGCTATTATTCAGAGAGAGTATTTTGGGCGCAGGTCTTTCGGCACCACCCAGGGGATAATGATGGGGCTTATGACCGTGGGGCATATCATAGGGCCTTCCCTGGCCGGTTGGGCCTTCGATACTACTGCCAGCTACAGAGGGGTGTGGCTGAGCTTCGCCCTGGTCGCCGCTCTCGCCGTGCCCCTGATCCTGTCCATCAAGCCCCCCGCCAGGGGCGGGCCGCCGGGCCAAGTGACCCGGCCCTAGGTGGCCAATATCCTGACCATACGCAAAAGATAGTCGTCCAGCTTCTTGCCGCAGCGAAAGGTATCGGCCAGGGGCGTAAAGGTGATCCTGCCGGCCACCTCCCCCACCATATGTCCCTCTCTCCCTTCCAGGAGGTATTCCACGGCGCTCACCCCCAGTTTGCTGGCCAGCACCCTGTCCCTGGCGGTCGGCGGCCCGCCCCGCTGGATGTGCCCCAGGATAACCACCCGGTACTCCAGACCGATGCGGGCCCCCACCTCCGCGGCGATGCGGAAGGCTCCCCCGGTCTCATCGCCCTCGGCTACCACGATGATGCTGCTCTTCTTACCCTTCCTGAGATTTGCCTCCAGGTGATGGTATATCTTTTCAAAATCCGTCTGCGTCTCGGGAATCAGGATGTCCTCCGCCCCACTGGCGATGCCGACCTCCAGGGCTATGAAGCCGCCGGTGCGCCCCATCACCTCCACAAAGAAGGGCCGGTCCAGGGACTCGGCCGTGTCCCGGATACGGTCTATGGCCTCCACCGCGGTATTCACCGCCGTGTCAAAGCCGATGGTGTAGTCGGTCCCGTAGACATCGTTATCTATGGTGCCCGGGACTCCCACCACCTTTACCGGGCCCTGCTCAGCCAGGGCCACCGCCCCCTTAAAGGAGCCTTCACCCCCAATGACCACCAACCCCTCGATCCCTTCCCGCCCCAGAAACTCCAGGGCCCGGGCCCTTCCGGACACGCCCTTGAATTCCTCACAGCGGCGGGTATCGAGCATGGTGCCCCCCCGTTGCAGGATATTGGACACCGCCCTGGCATCCAGGGGTACCAGGTCCCCATCGCACAGTCCCTGGAACCCGCGCCCGATCCCCACCACCTCGACACCCTGCGCCACCGCGCATCGTACTACGGCCCTGATGGCGGCGTTCATCCCGGGGGCATCGCCACCACTGGTCAGGACCGCGATCCTACGCATTCCCCCCTCCCGACATATTACCCATGGCCTTTCATCCGACCCTCTCCACTTTAAGCAGGTTAGTGTTTCCGGAGTCACCCTTGGGAACACCCGCGGTGATGACGATAAGGTCACCCCGGTCCGCCACCGCCAGCTCCAGGGCTTTCCTGGCGCCCTCTGCAAACATTCTCTCCACGGCCAGGGGCTCAGCCACCTGGACCGGATGTACGCCCCAGACCAGGGCCAGGCTCCTTCCCACACTCTCACTGGGGGTGAGGGCCAGGATAGGGGCCCGGGGGCGATATTTGGCCACCCGCCGGGCGGTGCTCCCCGAGGCGGTGAAGGCCACAATGGCCGCCGCCCTCAACTGCTGGGCCGCGTGACAGGCGGCATAGGCTATGGCATCATCCGTCTGGGGCACCAGGTCCGCACCCTTTTTCTCCAGGATCTGGGAAAAGGGCAGGGCGGTCTCGGTCCTCAGGGCGATGCTGGACATCATGCGGACCGCCCTGACGGGATAGCTTCCGGTGGCCGTTTCCGCGGAGAGCATCATGGCATCGGTGCCATCCAGAATAGCGTTGGCGATGTCGGCGACCTCGGCCCGGGTGGGGGAGGGAGAGGCCACCATGGATTCCAGCATCTGGGTGGCCACTATTACCGGCTTGCCGGCCCGGTTACACTTGCTGACGATCTCCTTCTGGGCCAGGGGCACCCTCTGCACCGGGATCTCCAACCCCAGATCGCCCCGGGCCACCATCACCCCATCGGCAACTTGCAGTATGTCATCGATATTCCGCAGGGCCTCCTGCCGCTCGATTTTGGCGATGAGGGGAGTCTCAGCCCCCCTATCCGCCAGGAATTGCCTGGCCTGGAGAATATCACCGGCCCCGCTCACAAAGGACAGGGCCACGAAATCCACCCCCTGCTCCAGACCGAAGGAGAGGTGTCTCTCATCCTCGCGGGTGATGGAGGCGAGATTGAGGTCCACACCGGGGACGTTTATCCCCTTCGAGGGGCCCAGCGGGCCGCCGGCTTCCACCCGGCAGACGACATCGGTATCGGTGGTGGACTCCACGACGAGGTGGATGGCCCCGTCGTTCAAAAAGATGGAGATGCCGGCCTTTACCTGCCGGGGCAGGCCGGGCAGGTTGATGGACACCCGGTGTTGGTCTCCAGCCACAGCCCTGGTGGTGAGGGTGAAACCGGCCCCCTGCTTGAGGTTGACCTGACCATCCCGGAGCTTCCCCGTACGCCCTTTGGACCCGGGCAGGTCCTGCATTATGGCTACAGACTGCCCCAGCCGGGCCGAGATGCGGCGGATGGTCCTGACGAAGCCGGCATGCTGCTCATGGGTGCCGTGGGAGAAGTTGAGGCGGGCCACATCCATGCCTGCCCGGATGAGCCTCTCTATCACCAGGGCCGAGCCGCTGGCCGGCCCGATGGTGCAGACTATCTTAGTCCGCCGCCTGAGCCCCCTGGGATTCTTCCTGTCCGACATCGGGTCCCTTAAAACCCCCGGTACCATTCCTTGGAAAGATCCGTCGCCGGCGGAGGGGAGAGTTTCCGGTGCCAGGGCACAGCATGCTTGGCAGCTATATCGACCAGCCTCTTCAGCCTGTCGACCACTACGGTCTCTAAGTAGCGTACCCTCTGGCCGGTGTCGGGGACGGCCATGGCCTCCTGCCAGATGGCCCGACCCCCCAAAAACCCCGAGGCCCCGGCCCGGCAGGCGATCTCCACCTGCCGTTGGAAGATGTCGAACCCGGCGCCGCCGCTGAGCAAAACCCAGGGCACCGGAGAGGCCTCGCCCAGTTTCCGGCACAGGTCGAGGAGGCGCCCCTCATCCTTCTCATAGCGCAAGTCGGCGGGGAACTCGGCCTTGAGCACATCTATGGGCAGGGCGGCCACCTCCCGGGCGGTGTCGATGACCAGGTCCGGCAGCCGGGCGGCAAAGGCTTCCTCCGCCTCCCCCTTCAGGCGGTAGCTTTTGGGCTCCACCAGGAAGAGCAGGTCGGCCTGGGCACAGTCCTGGGCCACCTTGACCACAACATCCCTCTGCAGGGCGGCATCCTCCTGGAGATCGGGCCGGTACTGAAGCAGGAGCTTGGCGGCAGAGCCCCCCAGGCGCTTGATTTTCTGGGCACCCCAGCCCTCCAAAAGCTCGGTGATACGGCTGTCGCCGCCCCCGGTGTACCCCGTAGCCTCGATGCTGACCAACAGGCCCGCACCGCCGGGAAGAACGCCGGCGCCGATGCATTGGGCGGCACCGAACTCGGGATCGAGAAGAACAGCGCTGGCATAGGGGGCCAGGGTGCCGCAGAGCTCCAGCTTGCGCTCCACCATCTGCTGATAGCTCACCCCCTCGGGGTGGCGGGCATCGATCATCTCCTGAAGAGAGCCCCGGTGGTCCATGGCACAGATGACGAAGATACCCTCAGGGGTGGTCATCTGCTGCAACCCCCTTAATTTTCCCACACTCAATATACCCATGATTCTCCTCCAATGGGGTTGAAGTAGCAGACCGGGATAATCTCACATTAAGACAAGCCAAAGGCAAAGTCAAGCTCATTTACAAAGGGGTTATTTGTTCGTATAATGGGCCTTGACCCGAAGCCTATGATAGAACCCGCCCAGTTTGGCCCGCCAACTCCCTCCAAAAGCCGTTTTCACTACGGTTGGGTCGTTGTTATTTCGGGCGCCGTGGCCTCGGCCACAATCACCACCCTCCTCTTCGCCTTCGGCATATTCCTGGTCCCCATGTCAGAGGCCACGGGCTGGACCCGGGGCCAGATATCGCTGGGCAGCATGATCAACTACATAGCCGGGGCCTTTGCCGCCCTGGCTATAGGCTGGCTGGTGGACAGGTTTGGTTCCCGGCGCACCATGCTCGTGGGTGGGCTGGTGGCCATGGCCAGCCTGGTCCTCACCGGCCAGGCCGCAACCCTATTTCAATTCTACATCTTTTATGGCCTCCTGTGGGGTGTTTCCAGGGGTACTTTTCTGGCTCCCGTGCACGTGGCGGTGGGGCTCTGGTTCAAGAAGAGGCTGGGGGTGGCCCTGGGCCTGGTCAACATCAGTCTGGCATTGGGGCCCTTTCTGCTGAACCCCCTGATCCGGCACCTCATCACCCAGGTGGGCTGGGCAGATGCCTTCGTCTGGATGGGGGTGGGGGGCGCCGTGGTCCTGATGGCCTGCATCTCGGTTTTCCGCACCCGACCCTCGGACAAGGGCCTCCTGGCCTATGGCGATGAGCCCAGGTCCCCGACAGCCGGCCCGTCCCCACCCCCCCGCCAGGCCCTATTCTACAGGACGGATGAGCCCAACTTTTTCCGCTACGCCACGAAGACTCAGCCCTTCACCCTGATGATCCTGGTGCATTTTTTCGGCTGCGTGAGCCACAGCATACCCCTGGCCCATGTCGTAGCCATGGCCCAGGACAAGGGGATCGCACCCATGGCCGCCACCACCGTGCTCAGTCTGATGGCCGGGTCCAGCATTGTCAGCAGATTCGGCATCTCGGTCCTGGCCGATGCCTGGGACGGCAGAAAGGCCGCCGCCCTGGCCAGCTTCGGCCAGGCGGTGGGCATCCTCCTTCTGCTTCCGGCCCAGGAGCTCTGGCAGTTCTACGTCTTCGCCATTATCTTCGGCCTGGGCTACGGGGGCGAGATGGTGGTCTTCCCCGTCCTCAACCGCCAGTATTACGGAATGGCCCCCATAGCCACCATCTACTCCACGCAGCTCCTGGGGGCGGGTATGGGCATGGCGGTGGGGGGATACGCGGGCGGCCTGCTCTTCGACCTCATGGGGAACTATACGGTGGCTATCTGGCTTTCGTTCGCGGCCGGCATCCTGGGAACCGTTACCGCCCTGAGGATGGTCCCCCCCTTCCCCAAACGCGAGCCCCAACCGGTTTAAACCGGTATTAGGGAAGGGCTAGATTCCCAGGTCGTCAGCCACCAGGACCACGTTCAAACGGGGAAACGATGAAGTCGGGCTCCGATCGGGTGGCATCTTGTGGCGAGAACTCTACGTCGTCCACGTAGCGTTTTGCACGTGTGACCCCTTCAACGACTGATTTCAGCACCTCAGCCTCCGACATCCGAAGCATCTGCGTCATATGAATCTTCGATGTCGATATGAAAACATGGATGCGTTTCTTGTCAGCCTGCTTGAGGGAGTCAGCAGCCCTGTCGATGTCATCTGGATGAGTACGGGCCAGCGATGCAATGGTTGGTCCTGTCACTTCCTGGGCGATCCGGCTCACTGCCTCAAAGTCGCCCGGCGACGCCGCTGAGAACCCCGCCTCGATCACGTCAACTTTGAGGCGCGCAAGTTGCTTTGCGATGGCAACCTTTTCGTCTGGTGAGAGAGCGATTCCTGGTGCCTGCTCGCCGTCGCGTAAGGTCGTGTCGAGAATGATCAACCGGTCGGAC
>JAZFUS010000177.1:0-5844 GCA_036447315.1 Dehalococcoidia bacterium | reverse complement strand
CATCTGTTTTTTTATGATTCGGCGGGATTGTAGGAATCAGAAATGCATTCATCTTAAAACTCATAATGTGCCTTAATAAACCTCACAGACACGACATAATTATAACACGAGTAAATCTAAGTGAACGGAAAAAATCTACAGGAGAACCGGAAAGAAGCTGGCTCCCTGAGTTGTTCTTGAACCAACTACCTTGTGGTTGACAGCCAATTTGTTTACTGTGACCTTAAAGAAGGTTATTTCCATTACACATTTCATCTTCTTGTTAAGTAACAAAAAGCGATGTTGGGACACCCTTTGGTGGCACGGACCGTCGCGTGGCGTGGCACGGCCGGACCGGGGGCCCCCCGCTGTGAGAACATAAAAAAAGTCGGGGTGGGCGGACTCGAACCGCCGGCCTCCGCGTCCCGAACGCGGCGCGCTACCGGGCTGCGCTACACCCCGCGGATGCTATTATACCCTCCCTACCTTGACAGGGGCAACCGCAATCTGCTTTCATATCATCGTAGCAGGAAAATTCTATGAAATATTGTGTTCTTATTATGGACGGGGCCTCCGGTTGGCCCCTTCCCGAGCGCGGGGGCAGGACCAGCCTGGAGCTGGCCCGTACCCCCAACCTGGATGCCCTGGCCAGGGACGGCATCGCCGGCCTGGTGCGCACCGTTCCCCCGGGAATGGAGGCCTCCAGCGCCTGCGCCTGCCTGTCGGTGCTGGGCTACGATCCCAGGGTCTACTACAGCGGCCGGGGCCCCATCGAGGCCAAGAGCCTGGGCATTCAGCTCGGAGAGGGAGAGGCGGCCTTTCGCTGCAACTTGGTGGCCCTCCGCGACGGGAAAATGTGGAGCTACTCAGCAGGGCAGATCGGCGACGCCGAGTCCCATGCCCTGGTCGGAGCCCTCCAGGAGAGCCTGGGGAGCGACGAGGTGCGCTTTTATCCGGGTGTGGGGTATCGACACATGTGCACCATAAAGGGGCGCATGGAGACCCTGAACGCCACCTGTATCCCGCCCCATGATATCAGCGGCCAGCCCATCGACGGCTCCCTCCCCCACGGGCCGGGAAGCGAGCTGCTCCGGGAGCTTATGGCCCGGTCCCAGGAGGTGCTGCGGGACCATCCCGTAAACCGGGTGAGGATGGCGCGGGGCGATATCCCGGCCACCTCGATCTGGCTTTTCTGGGGGGGAGGCTTCGCCCCGGACCTGCCCCCCTTCCGGGAGACCTATGGCCTGGGTGGGGCCATGACCTCGGGGGTCGACCTCCTGCGGGGCCTGGCGCGGATGACGGGCCTTCGGAACCTGGATATCCCCGGGGTGACCGCCGGGCTGGACAACGACTATGCCGCTCAGGCCGCCGGGGCCGTGGAGGCCCTGGAGCGGGACGACCTGGTGGTGATCCATATCGAGGCGCCGGATGAGGCTGCCCATGAGGGCGCCGCCGATGATAAAATCGAGGCCATAGAGCGGGTGGACCGGGAGGTGGTGGGGCGGTTTTTGTCCTGGGGTAAGGATAGCCTTCGCCTGTTGGTGCTACCGGACCACCCCACACCCATCGAGACCAGGACCCACGCCCCCGACCCGGTCCCCTTTATCCTCTGGGGCCCGGGGCTCGGTGCCGGTGGGGGCAGGGCCTTCTCCGAGGCCGAGGCCGCAACCGGTGGCCTGTTGGTGGAGGAGGGGCACAGCCTTATGGGCAGGCTGGTATCCGGGTCATGGCCGGAGCGGTGAGTCCGGGGCCCGCCCGTTTTTGAACTGTATAGATATAAAATGATACCGATTAAGCAAGGTCAATGACCCTGGAGAGGCACCCGCAGGGGTAACAGTAGCAGTTGTAACTAAAGGGGACCCGTGGCTCTGATTGTGCAAAAATATGGCGGAAGCTCGGTGGCCGATGCCCAGAAGATCAAAAATGTGGCCCGCCGGGTGGCCAAGACCAAGGACGCCGGCCATCAGGTGGTGGTGGTGGTCTCGGCCATGGGCAAGACTACCGATGAGCTCATCAGGCTGGCCCGGCAGGTCACCTCGCAGCCCAGCGAGAGGGAGATGGATACGCTCCTCTCCACGGGGGAGATGGTCTCTTCCACCCTGCTGGCCATGGCCCTGGGGACGATGGGCTATGGGGCCATAAGCCTCAGCGGGGCCCAGGCCGGCATCTGGACCGATGCCGCCCACAGCCAGGCGCGTATCCTGGAGGTGGAGGCCCACCGCATAGCCCGGGAGCTGGAGGCGGATAAAATAGCCATCGTGGCCGGATTTCAGGGGATAACCCGGGATATGGACATCACCACCCTGGGGAGGGGGGGCTCCGATACCTCGGCGGTGGCCCTGGCCGCCAGCCTCGGGGCCGAGAGGTGTGAGGTGTTTACCGACGTGGATGGCGTCTTTACCGCCGATCCCAACCTGGTCCCCGGTGCCCGGAGGCTCCCGGAGATCGGATATGACGAGATGCTGGAGCTGGCCACCTACGGGGCCAAGGTGTTACACCCCCGGGCGGTAGAGCTGGGTGAGCTGCACAACATCCCCATACTGGTGGCCTCCAGCTTCACCGATAGCCCCGGCACTCTCATTCATGGAGGCGTTTCGATGGAATTCAGAAACAAGGTCCGAGGCATAGTCCACGACCTGAATGTGGCCAAGATCACGGTGGTGGGCATTCCCGACAAGCCGGGGATCGCCGCCGCCATCTTCGGGCCCCTGGCCGTGGCGGGGGTCAGCGTGGATACCATCGTTCAGAATGCCTCCGTCGACAAGGTCGCCGATGTCACCTTTACCGTGACCCGGGCCGACCTGGCCAAGGCCATGCCGGTCGTGGAGGAGGTGGCCCGCACCATAGGGGCCCGGGAATGCGCCAGCGATGCTCACCTGGGTAAAATTAGTGTGGTGGGTACGGGCATGCAGAACACGCCCGGTTTCGCCGCTCGTATGTTCAGCGCCCTTTATGAAGCGGGCATCAACATCCAGCTCATCACCACCTCGGAGATCAGGATAACCTGCATCATAGAGGAATCCAGGGTCCAGGACGCCCTCCGCGCCCTGCACCGGGCCTTTGAGCTGGAAACGGCCGAGGAATAAAAAATACGCCAGGTGAGGCCGGTGTCTCACCTGGCGTATAAGGTCGAGAGTCCCGCTAGTCTACGGCGACGACTTCTTTTATCTCGGGCAGTTCCTGCTTGATGATGCGCTCGATGCCGTTCTTCAGGGTCACGGAGGACATCTGGCAGCCCCCACAGGCGCCGGTGAGCCTCACCTTGACCACGCCATCGGATACATCCACCAGCTCCACGTCGCCCCCATCGCTTTTGAGCATGGGCCTTACTTCTTCCAGAACTTTCTCTACTTCTTCTCTCATTCTTCACCCCTTTTTATTGCTTGCCTGATTTGGGTCGGTATCCAACTATCGGGCTACTTAAATTTAGTCTACGCCAATAAGGCCGGTTTGTCAACGCGGGGAATCGGGGCCTGAATGGGGCCTTGACAGGCGCCGATGTGTGGTATAGAATACAGGGCGATGGGTGGTTGTGGGGCGAAAATCCTTTCCGGTCCGGTTTTGATCGGATTTCCTACTTCATGAAGTTACCTTTTCAGGTCCACATTGATTGTTCCATCCGTGGGTAGCAGGGGCGGGGCGCATCCGGCTCCGGCCTCCGGAAAAAGAAAACACGGTGCTCGCGGCGGTGGGGACAATCTGGTAGCCTTGTTTCAATTAGGTACCTGATGGCGAAATATATTTATGTCACTGGCGGTGTGGTCAGTTCCGTGGGGAAAGGGATCACCGTCGCCTCAATAGGCCGCATCCTTAAAAGCCGGGGTATCTCCGTCTCGGTGCAAAAACTGGACCCATACCTCAACGTCGACCCGGGAACCATGTCCCCCTATCAGCATGGAGAGGTCTTCGTGACCCAGGATGGGGCGGAGACGGACCTGGACCTGGGGCATTACGAGCGTTTCATCGACATGGACCTCACCTCCGCCTGCAATGTGACCACGGGGCAGATCTATGCGGCGGTTATCGCCAAGGAAAGGCGGGGCGATTTCCTGGGGGGGACCATTCAGGTGGTGCCCCATGTCACCAACGAGATAAAGTCCCGCATGCGGGCGCTGGCCGAGGAGACCGAAGCCGACGTTATCATCGTCGAGGTGGGGGGCACTGTGGGCGATATCGAGGGGCAACCCTTCCTGGAGGCTATCCGGCAGATGCGAAACGAAGTGGGGCGGGATAATGTCCTCTACCTTCATGTCACTCTCCTCCCCTATATCTCCGCTACCGGAGAGCTCAAGACCAAGCCTACCCAGCACAGCGTCAATGAGCTCCGGCGCATCGGTATTCAGCCCGATATCATCCTCTGCCGCAGCGACCATGAGGTCTCCCAGGGGACCAAGGACAAGATCTCCCTTTTCTGCGACGTGGAGCAGAGGGCGGTGATTCCCCTGCCCACTGTATCCACTATCTATGAGGTCCCCCTCCTCCTGGAGGAGGCCGGCCTGGGCGACCTGATAGAGGAGAGGCTGGACCTGCCCAAGCGGGGGCGCGATCTCAAGGGCTGGCAGAAACTGGTGGAGGAGATCAAGACCCCCAAGGAGACCGTATCCATCGCCCTGGTGGGCAAATATGTGGACCTTCCGGATTCCTATATCTCGGTGCGGGAAGCCCTGTGCCATGCCGGCCTGTATCACCACCGGGATATGGACATCCAATGGATCCAGTCCGAGGACTTGGAGCGGGAAGGGGTCGAGACCCTTCTGCGCAACGTCCAGGGCATTGTGGTGCCCGGGGGCTTCGGCGACCGGGGCGTGGACGGCATGATCGAAACCGTGAGGTATGCCCGGGAGAACCGGATCCCCTATCTGGGGCTGTGCCTGGGGATGCAGGTGATGGTCATCGAGTTTGCCCGCCACGTGCTGGGCTCCGATGAGCCCAACTCCACCGAGTTCAACGCCGATACACCCTACCCGGTGATAGACCTCCTGCCCGGGCAGCGCCAGAACCAGGATATGGGAGGGACCATGCGCCTGGGCATCTATCCCTGCCAACTGGTGCCCGGCAGCAGGGCCGGCCGGGCCTATGATGAACCCCTGGTCTATGAGCGGCACCGGCACCGCTTCGAGGTCAACAACGACTTCCGGGAAATGCTGGAGAAGGCGGGACTTGTCCCCAGCGGGCTTTCCCCCGATGGCAGCCTGGTGGAGATAAGCGAGATGACGGACCACCCCTTTATGGTGGGCACCCAGTTCCACCCCGAGTTTCGTTCCCGCCCCAACCGTCCCCACCCCCTTTTCCGGGACTTCATCGGGGCCGCCAAGGATGTCTTCCGGGAGGGAGACCAGCCCCCCCTGCCCCTGGGACCGGAATTCAAAAAATAGAGAAGGTTGGGATGCGTATCTTTCTGGACACGGCGAATATAGACCAGATTCGGGAGGCGGCCAGGCTGGGGGTCATCAGCGGGGTGACCACCAACCCCAGCCTCATGTCGAAGGTGGGCCGGTCCGACTACCGGGAGGCGGTCCTGGAGATCTGTGCCATTGTGGGCGGTCCCATCTCCGCCGAGGTGCTCAGCCAGGAGCCGGAGGAGATTATCGAGGAGGCCAGGGGTATCGCCTCCTGGGCCCCCAACGTGGTGGTCAAGATTCCCGTCACCCCCGCCGGGCTGGAGGCCATTTCGGTTTTGGCCAAAGAGCAGATAAAGGTAAACATGACCCTCTGCTTCTCCCTTAATCAGGCGCTCCTGGGGGCGTTGGCCGGGGCCGCCTATGTCAGTCCCTTTGTGGGCCGGCTGGACGATGCGGGCCATGACGGCATGGGGCTGGTGGCCGACATTGTGGATGTCTACGAGAGGTATGACCTCTCCACCGA
>JAZFUS010000176.1:0-3772 GCA_036447315.1 Dehalococcoidia bacterium | reverse complement strand
ACCTCGTCCAAGAGGACCACCCGGTAGGGGCGGCGCCTGACCGCCTCGGTGAGCTGTCCCCCCTCCTCGTAGCCGATGTATCCCGGCGGGGAGCCGATGAGGCGGGAAACGGAATGCTTCTCCATATACTCGGACATGTCCAGGCGCACCATGGCCTCCTCATCATCGAAGAGGAACTCCGCCAGGGCCCGGCCCAGCTCGGTCTTGCCCACACCGGTGGGGCCCAGGAAGATGAAGCTCCCGATGGGCCTTTTGGGGTCCTTGAGGCCGGCCCGGCCCCGCCTTACGGCGTCGGAGACGGCCAGAACGGCCACGTCCTGGCCCACCACCCGCTGGTGGAGCTCGTCCTCCATATGGACGAGCCTCTCCGCCTCCCCCTCCAGCATCCGCGTAACCGGTATGCCCGTCCACTTGGCGATGAGCTCGGCGATATCCTCCTCATCCACCACCATGTCTATCTTCTCCCCCTTCAGCCACTCACCCCTCTTCGCCTGGTACTCCTCCTCCGCCCGGTACCTTTCGGTCTTGAGTTGGGCCGCCTGCTCATACTCCCCCCTCTGGGAAGCGGCATTCTCCTCGTTGGCGATCTGCTGCACCCGGCGCTCCAACTCATTTATCTCCTGGGGAGTGCTCTCGGCATCGATGCGGATCTTGCTGGCGGCCTCGTCGATGAGGTCCACCGCCTTATCGGGGAGCAAGCGGTCCGAGATATAGCGCTGGCTGAGCCGGGCCGCCGCCTCCAGGGCCGCATCGGTTATCTTGATCTTGTGGTGGGCCTCATACTTGGGACGGAGCCCATGGAGCATGGCGATGGAGTCCTCCACACTGGGCTCGCCCAGAAATACCGGCTGGAACCGCCTCTCCAGGGCGGCATCCTTCTCCACGTGCTCCCGGTACTCGTCCAGGGTGGTGGCGCCCACACACTGGAGCTCACCCCGGGCCAGGGCGGGTTTCAGCATGTTGGAGGCGTCGATGGACCCCTCCGCCGCCCCTGCCCCGACCACGGTATGGATCTCGTCTATAAAGAGGATGATTTCCCCCTGCGCCTCCCGGATCTCGTCCATGACCGCCTTGAGGCGCTCCTCGAACTCGCCGCGAAACTTCGATCCCGCCACCAGGGACCCCATATCCAGGGCCACCACCCGCTTCTCCTTGAGGGAATCGGGCACATCGCCCAGGATTATCCTCTGGGCAAGCCCCTCCACGATGGCCGTCTTGCCCACGCCCGCATCCCCGATAATCACCGGGTTGTTCTTCGTGCGCCGGGCCAGCACCTGGATCACCCGCCGGATCTCCTCGTCCCGGCCGATGACGGGGTCCAGCCTTCCCTGCCGCGCCAGCTCGGTGAGGTCCCGGCTATACTTCTCCAGGGAGCGGTATTTGCTCTCCGCCCTGGGGTCGGTGACGCGGTGCCCGCCCCGGATATTCTGAAGGACCTGGTACAGCTTCTCGGGGTCGATGCCGAAATCCTGGAGGATGTGGGCGGCGGCCCCCTGCCGGTCGGCGGCGACGGCGATGAGGAGATGCTCAACGCCCACGAACTCGTCCCTGAGCCTTTCCGCCTCGGCGGCGGCGTTCTCCAGGGCCCGGACGGTCCGGGGGGTAGCATAGAGCTGAGTCCCCTCATGGCTGAGCTGGGGGGCCGTCTCCAGCGCCGACTCCACCCGCTGTCTTACCAGCTCAACGTCCACCCCCATCTCCTTGAGGATCTGGGAGGTAAGCCCCTCCTCCTGGCGAAGGAGAGCCAAAAGAATATGCTCCACATCCCACTGGCTATGGCTGAAGCCCCGCACCAGCTCCTGGGATGCCGCCAGTACCTCCTGGGCCTTCTCTGTAAATTTTTCCTGTTTCATTGTGCTTCCCCTTTGTGGTTTTGTTCGACTATCTTCGCCGGTCTGCGCCCCGCGCGAAAGGGGGCTTAAAGCCCGGCATCCTTCAACCGTTTGATCTCCCCCTCCATGGTCCGCATCTGGCCCTCCATCTCGGCGATGCGCTCGGTGAGCCTGAGGATGACCTCGGCCCCGGCCAGATTAACCCCCAGGTCCTCCATGAGGGTCTTGATCTGCAGCAGCCTCTCGATATCCTGGGGGGAATAGAGACGGATGTTTCCCTCGGAACGCGATGGCTCCACCAGCCCCGCCCGCTCGTAATACCTCAGCGTCTGGGCATGTACCCCCACCATCCTGGCGGCAATGCTGATCACGAAGCAGGGTTCATCCTGTCTGTTCATCCCGATACCTCCTGCCTGGGGCCCGCTTAAGCAGCCCTCAGCTCGTTCAGTTCCTCAAAAAGTTCTTTCTCCCGGGCGGTGAGCTTGTGAGGCAGCACCACGCGCACCCTGGCGAAGAGGTCGCCCCGGGAGGAGCCGCCCAGCTGGGGCATGCCCCGTCCGCCCAGGCGAAACACCTTGCCGTTCTGGGTCTCGGCCGGGATCTTCAGGGCCACCTTGCCCGCCAGGGTGGGCACCTCCGCCTCACCCCCCAGCATGGCCACCGTCAGGGGGACCGAGACCTCCACGTGGAGGTCGTTTTGGCGGCGCTCGAAGGTCTTGTGGGGCCTGAGCGAGACCACCAGGTACAGGTCGCCCTTCGGCCCACCGCTATGGCCCTCCCCCCCCTCCCCGGTGACGCGCACCCGGGAGCCGGCCTTGACCCCCTGGGGTATCTTCACCTCCAGGCGCCGGGGCCGGATAACCCGGCCCGCGCCCCGGCAGGCATAACAGGGCGCATTGCCCAGCGCCCCCTGGCCGCCGCAAACATCGCATGACCCCTCGGCCTGCATTTGAATCGTGCGGGCAGTGCCCTCGAAGGCCTCCTCCAGGGTGACCTCGATGGGGTGGTCCAGATTCTGGCCCCGCCTCGCCCGGCGGCCCGTGCCCCGGAAAAGGCGGTCGAAGATGCCCCCCGGCCCGTCTCCCCCCATGTCTCCGAATTCAAAGGAAACGCCCCCCTGCCCGCCCCGGGCGAACCCGCCGGGATGCTGGCGCTGGGCCTGGGCGAACTGGTCGGCATGTTCCCACTGGTCCCCATATTTATCATACTTGACCCGCTTCTCCTTGTCGGAGAGCACCTCATAGGCCGCATTTATCTCTTTAAACTTAGACTCGGCCGCCTTGTCCCCCGGGTTGACGTCGGGGTGATGGCGGCGGGCCAGGCGCCGATAGGCCTGCTTTATCTCCTTAGCGGTGGCCTTACGGGCTACCCCCAGGATATTGTAGTAATCCTTAGCCATGTTCCTCCCAATAACCCCTCATGCTCTATTATAGTTAGCTATAGGCCAATTGTCAAGACTATATATATCTTATGATATATTACTTGACTATCCTATTTAAGTAATCTTGACAACTCTTTATCAACATGCTATACTGACTCTTGGAATAGGAGGACTGGGCCGGGGTATTGAATTGGGCAAAAACCAAAACCAGAGGAGGGAGACATATGAACATCATTCGTTGGGAACCATCGCCAAGACTGTTTGGCCTGAGAGAGGGTATGGACCGCTTCTTCGAGGAGAGCTTCGGTTCGCCCATGTGGAGATTCCAGCACAACGGAAGCTCGGTACCGCTCGATGTCTATACCACCGAGAACGAGATGGTGGTTACGGCAACCCTGCCCGGCATGACACCCGAGGAGGTTGAAATCAACATCGAGGGCAATTGCCTGACCATCAAAGGCGAGGCGAAGTCCGAAGAGCGGCCGGCCACGGGGGACTACCTCTATCACGAGCGGCGCCACGGCGCCTTCTCCCGGTCGCTGACCCTGCCCACAGGGCT
>JAZFUS010000175.1:0-2962 GCA_036447315.1 Dehalococcoidia bacterium | reverse complement strand
GCACCCGGTAGCAGCTCTTGGCCGCGGTCAACAGGGCCTCGTCGTCCTTGGGGGTGATCCTGGCCGTATCGGTATCCACCAGCCACAGCCCGTAGCGGGTGGTGGTGGTTGACGACTTTCCCTCGACGACCCAGCGCTGGGGGCTCTCCTGGTAGGCCTTGATATCGTCGAATGACGGCGGGTCCGTTTTAAAGCAGTCGTAGATACTGACCCAGACCCGGATGGTGGCCTGTTCGGCGGTGAGCGCCGAGGGAGCCGGGGTGCAAAAATCAGCCGCCTGTTTGGCCGCCCGGTCATAGGGGGTGATCTCCGCGCCGGCGGCATCCACCAGCCACAGCCCGTAGTTGGCGGTCCCAGCGCCGGACCTCCCCTCGACCACCCAGCGCTGAAGGCCCTGGTCAAAGCTCGCCGTGAAGTCCGCGGAGAGCGGCCAGTGGCGGTAGCAGTTATAGACGCTGACCCAGACCCTGAGCCGGACCTCATCCTCGGTGGCCAGCAACGACACCGGGAGGTATTCCAGGAACTGGGGAGGGGTCTTTCCCGTGGACAGCAATGAAACGGGCATGCCGCAGGCGGTCTCAGTGTCCGTGATGTCCGTGGCCACCCGGTCCACAGGGGTTATCTCCGCCGTGGAGTCCATGACCTGCCACTTGCCGAAGCTCAGGGCCGGGGTCTTGCTGGAGGCGATCACCAGCCACTGCCCGTCCTCCGGGATATACTGGGTGTCGAAGGCTATCTTGATGGCGATCTCGCTGGACTCCGTAATCTGGTCGGAGCAGGTGTGGACCAGGGACCAGACCAACTGCTCCACCTCTGTATCGCTCAACTCAGAGGGCTTGGGTGGGGCCGGTGTGGGCGGGGTCTCGGGGGTGGGGGCCGGTGCGGGGGCGGGGGCGGGCCGGGGCGCCTGAACATTGGGCACACGGGTGGGGGGGGGCGGAGAGGTCACCGAGGGCTGGCAGGCCCCCAGGAGCAAAATTGCCGCGACCACCAGGACAAGATAGGCGCCGACGCGCGCCAACGGTTCCCGGGCCCTGCCGGAGGGGATGCTCAGACCGCCTGTTTCGTACTTATCCATAGGGAGTCCAGGACATTCTATCACACGCATTTACCCATGTCTATGGAATTGAGGCCGGGTGAGCCGGGGGTCAGGGCTCGGGGTAACGAATTATGCCCTTCTTTATGGCGTAGGCCACGGCCTGGCTGCGGTTGGCCAGGTGCAGCTTGTCCATGATATTCCGCAGGTGGGTCTTCACGGTATTCTCGGAGATGAACAGGGTGGCGGCGATCTCTTTGTTGCCGGAGCCCTGGGCCACCTGTTGCAGTACCTCCTGCTCCCGGGGGCTCAAATTGGAGGTCTCCGGCTCGGGCTCCTTGGCTGCCTTTAGCTCGCCCAGCAGCATCGTCGCCATGGAGGGGGAGACGATGACGCCTCCCCGGGCGGTGTGGAGGACTCCCTGGACCAGCTCATCGGGCTCGGAGTTCTTGACCATATAGCCCCGGGCACCATACTTTATCGCGTCGAAAAGGTCCTGTTCCTTGTCGGAGATGGTCAGCATAAGAATGCCGACCTCAGGCATCTCCGCCTGAAGCGCCTGGGTGGCCTCCAGGCCGTTACAGTTGGGCATATTAAGGTCCATTACAATCACGTCGGGGGCCAGCTCCTTGGCCTTTTCGATGCCCTCCCGCCCGTCCCTGGCCTCCCCCACCACCTCCAGCTCCTCATGCTCCGCCAGGATATCCATGACACCCCGGCGTACGATGGCTTGATCGTCCACTACCAGTACCCTTATACGGGCCATATCACAGCCTCACTTTATCGCTGGGGAAGTTGACCCTGATCTCTGTTCCCTTGCCGGGGGCGGTAATGACATTCACAGTGCCTCCAATGCTCTCCGCTCGCTCTTTCATGATTACCAGCCCGTGGGACCCCATGGAATCCTTCTCATAGGCCTCCTGGGAGAAACCCTGGCCATCGTCCTTTACCATCAGGGTCACCTCCTGCGGGGTATTCTCCAGGTCCATCCATATCTGAGTGGCTTCCGCATGCCTCCTTACGTTGGTCAGGGCCTCCTGGGCGATGCGCATCATCTGGAGCTGGGCGACGGGGGAAAGATCGAGGAGGCCCTTGGAGGCGGTAAAATGGGTCTTGATACCGTTTTGATCGCCGAATTCCGCTACGTAGCCGGCCAGGGTGGGCAGCAGGGGCAAGCCCCTGCCCTCGGAGCCGAGCTGGTCGATGGACTCCCTGATATCCTCATA
Source organism: Dehalococcoidia bacterium (assembly GCA_036447315.1). Lineage (GTDB taxonomy): Bacteria > Chloroflexota > Dehalococcoidia > JACVQG01 > JAZFUS01 > JAZFUS01. The sequence continues at coordinate 700 of JAZFUS010000175.1, read as the reverse complement.
GGCGTTTTGAACTATGGTCCGGATGTTCTCCAGGCCGCTCAAAGCCTTCTCCTGCTGCTGGGAGGATACCGAGTCGGTTACCTGTTTTGTTTTCAGATTGAGGTAGGTCAATGACTGGGCCACGCCGTCGTGTATCTCCTGCCTTATCCTTCTTCGTTCCGCCAGGATGGCGTCCTTCTCTATGTAGCGGCGGATGTTCACGTTGGTGCGGTAGCTCATGGTGGCCATGAGGAAGGAGGCGATGATATAGAGTATGAGCAGGGGGAGATAATTGTTCTCCATAATCCAACCGAGCCGGTCTGTAAACCGGCTCAGGACGATATGGCCGGCGACCAGGGACAGTGAGGAGAGGCCGGCTATCAGGAGGGTGGTCCTCTCCTCGAAGAGGAGGGCCGCGGTGATGATGGGAATAAGGGAGTAGAGAAGAAGCCCGCTGCCCAGACCCCCGGTATAGAGGAGGAGGACGACACAGATGGTGAGGTCTCCCCCCAGGACTATGTAGGTCATGGCGCCCCTCTCCCGCCAGCGGAGGGGGGAGAAGACTTTAACGAAGGAATAGGCGCCCAGCGAGGTCAGGATGGCGATAATCTGAAGGTCGGGCGCCTGCTGGGCCGCCAGCGGCAGGACCTCCATGAGCACCACCGCCAGGGCAAAGGAGAAGAAACGGTAGATGGATAATAGCTGATGGATATCCTTCTCA
>JAZFUS010000174.1:0-2480 GCA_036447315.1 Dehalococcoidia bacterium | reverse complement strand
CCTGAGGGAGGAGCGACACGGTAAAAAACTGGTAATGCCCCGGCTGTTCGATTCCTATTCATTTTGTCCCTGTAAGGGACACGACTTGCGGTCTCGACTGTGGCATCGGTCCACCATTGAGGCCTGCACTGATTAAGTCCCGATTATGCAGGAGGTCAAAATGGATAGCTCTGGCAATGGTTATCACCCGTGGGACAGCGCGGACCGGTCCGTATGGCGAAAGTATTGCGGTTTTCTGTCCCTGTCTGAAGGGGATTTCAAGGCGGTACAGGAGAGCCTTCTCATGGAATCCCTGGAGATCATGGGCCGGTCTCCCTGGGGCAGGTCCCTGCTGGGAGGAACGGTCCCCTTGAGCGTGGAGGAGTTCAGGGAATCGGCGCCCCTGACCACCTATGAGGACTATGCGCCGATATTGGACCTCAGGGAAGAAAATTACCTGTCCTTCAAGCCCTATTCCTGGGCGTATACCACCACCAGCCGGGGTGGCGGCAAGTGGTCCCCCTACTCCCAGCGCGCCTATGATAACCTGACCGACGGTGTCTTTTCCTCCGTAATCCTGGCCGCGGCCCGGGGGGAGGGGGAGATCAATATCAAACATGGGGATAAGGGGATTTACAATATTGCCCCCAAACCCTACATATCCGGGTATGTGGCCCAGGGCCTGGTAGAGAAGTTCGGATTCAAATCTATCCCTCCCCTGGAATTGGCCGAAAAAATGGACTTTCGGGAGCGCATAGAGGCCGGTTTCGAGATGGCCCTGCGTACCGGGGTGGACATCATGTGCTCGCTGAGCAGCGTGCTCCTGAAAATGGGACAGCGCTTTGCGGAGCACTCACAAGGCGGGGGTTTCAAGAGGTCACGCCTGCATCCGGCTGTGCTCTACCGCTTTTCCCGGGCTCTGCTGGGCAGCAAGGCGTCCGGAAGGGGAATTATGCCCCGGGACCTGTGGCCCCTGAAGGCCCTTATCGGCTGGGGCCTGGATACCTCTCTGTACGGCTCGGAGATAGCCGACTACTGGGGCGCCCAGCCCTATGAGTTCCACGCCTGTACCGAGGTCGGAATACTGGCCCAGCAGTCCTGGAACAAGAGGGGTCTGACGCCCAGCCCGTATGCCGCCTTCCTGGAGTACCTGCCGGAGGACGAGATAGGTAAAATTCAGAGGGACCCCGACCACCGGCCCCGCACCGTACTGGTGGACGAACTCGTGCCGGGCAGGCGCTACGAGGTGGTCCTGAGCAGCTTCTATGGGATGCCCTTTCTGAGATACAGGGTGGGCCATTTGATCAAGGTGCTTTCCAAGGGGGACCCGGAAACCGGCGTCAGCCTGCCTCAGATCTCCTTCGTGGGCCGTACCGATGAGGCCATCGATCTGGCCGGTTTTACCCGGTTGGACGAAAAGACCATCTGGGAGGCGCTGGCGGGCTGCCCCTTCCAGTATGAGGACTGGACCATTCGCAAGGAGAACCCCGGAGGTTCCCCCTCCCTTCACCTCTTGATCGAGGTGAGGGACAGATTGAAGCCACAGGAGGTGGAGGAGGTCCTTCACCAGGGCCTGCGGGGCGTGGACCCCGGCTACAGGGACCTGGAGGACATGATAGGACTGAAACCCCTGGAGGTAACCCTCCTGCCCCAGGGCACCTTCGAGCGCTATGCCCAGGAGATGAGGCGGCGGGGGCTGGACCCCTCCCTGTGGCGGGTGGGCCACCTCAATGCCCCCCAGGCCCGGATAAACGAGCTGTTGGATATGGCCAATTAGGTAACGAGGGGATTTAGCAGCCCGTTGAGCCTCTATATAGCCCTGCCTTTGGTGGCGGTCTTTATGAACGCCACCCTATTGGCCCTGGCCGTGCTGCGCCGGCAAGGCGGCCCCGGCCTCCGGCCCTTCACCGGCCTCCTGGCCGGTATGGGGCTGTGGGCCCTGGCCATCCTCGCCATGCGTTCCAGCCCCGTCTCTGGCCAAGCCCTGGCCTGGGAGAGGGTGGCGTTTGCCATATTCCCCCTGATATCCATGCTCTTCCTTCACTTTGCCCTGCGCTTCACCGGCGCCAGGGTGCCGGGGAGGTTTATACCTTTCGCCTATGCCCTGGCCCTTGCCTTGAGCATTATAGGGCCTACCTCCCTGGTACTGCGTGGCATGGGCGAAATACCCTTTGGCTTTGGGCCCGTTCCCGGGCCCCTCTTTCTGCCCTGGATGCAGGTTATGGGCCTGGCCGTTATCGCGGGGTTCGTCCTCCTGGCCAGGTTTCTCAGGTCGCCTCGCTCCCGGGACGAACGGGACATGGCCCTTTATGTCCTCCTGGGAGTGGGGTGCGGCTGGCTGGGGGCGGGGACCGACTACCTGGCATCGGTAAAGCTGTTGCCCTATTCGGGCGGCATTGTGGGGAACATCCTCTTTGCCGCCCTGGTTGCGGTCCCTCTGGTAAGGTCCGGACTTCCCTACCTTCGGTCGGTCGCCCGCCGGGCGCGGGCCCATGGCCTGG
>JAZFUS010000173.1:0-2062 GCA_036447315.1 Dehalococcoidia bacterium | reverse complement strand
GTCCCGGAGAGCAAGCGATTGGGGCCTCGCCTAACCAAGACTGCGACTTGCTATGTCCTTTATGCTAATCCCCCAACCTACCCCAGATCTATCTCCGTCCTCTTGATGAGCTCGTTCTGGACCATGGGGTCCAGGTGGATGAAGTAGGCGCTGAAACCCGCTATCCGCACAATCAGGTCCCGGTGGTCCTCCGGGTGTAGCTGGGCCTCCCGCATGGTCTCGCTGCTCACGACGTTGAACTGGATGTGGTGCCCCCCCAGGTCCAGGTAGGTCTTGGTCAGGGCCAGCATCTTCTGGAGGCCACCCTTCCCCTCCAGCGTGGTGGGATGGAACTTCATGTTTATCTGCCCGGCCGCGTACTTCACGGTATCTATCACCTTGGTCGCCGACCGGATCAGGGCCGTGGGCCCGTTCCGGTCCATCCCCGGGCTGGCCGAGACCGAGGCATCGGTCAGGGGAATCTTGGCCTTCCGCCCGTTGGGCAGAGCCCCGCACCGGACCCCCAGGCGGAAGTGGCCGGTAACCGACAGGGCCGGCGGCCTGGTGGGCCTTCCCAGGTAATCGTTGTGCTTTATGTGCTCCTCGTAGAACATGTCGTAGCAGGCCCGGGTGATGCTGTCCACGTAGTCATCATCGTTTCCGTACTTGGGGGCCCGTATCAGCATCTGGCGCAGGTCCTCGTGCCCCTCGAAGTCGGCCTCCAGGGCCCTCTTCAACTCGGCGATGGTGATTTTCTTCTCCTCGAACACCAGCCTCTTTATCGCCGCCAGCGAGTCCGCCAGGTCGATTACCCCCACGGGGGAGTACCCGTTCATGTCGTACCGGGAACCCCCGGCATATATGTCCTTGCCCTCCCGGATGCAGTCGTCCACCAGGGCCGAGGTCAGGGGAGCGGGTAGATACTGACCGTTGAAGGCGTGGTGGGTCTCCTCGAGGTCTATGTACAGGGGGAAGCTGTGCTCGAGCTGCCCCTTGATGGCCTCCATTAGCTGCTCGATATTCTCGAAATCCTCCGCCCTCCCCGTCTCGGGCCCCAGCTGCGTTCCCCGCTCCGGGTCCTTCCCGTTATACAGCGCCAGCTCCAGCATCTTGGCCATGCTGAAAAATGAGTTGTTGGCGGTGTTGCAGGTATGCGACAGGCCCCGCTCCACGCAGCCGATCATGCAGTGGCCGCGGGCATCCTCCAGGGATACCCCCATCTCCAGGAAGCCCTGGATATTGATATCGTTATTGAAAAAGGCCGGCATCCCGATTCCGGTCTTTACCAGCTCGGCCGCCCGGATGAGCAGGTCGTCGGGGAGCCGGTCATGGTGCAGGATGGAAAGGGTGGGCTGCATCAGCTTCACCCGCTTCTGGGCCTCGATAAGCAGGAAGTCGACCTCGTTGGTGGCATCGGTGCCGCTGCTGGTGACCCCGCCCAGGGAGATGTTCTGGAACATGTTGGCCATGGCTTCCTCGTAGCCCACCCGGGACCACACGGGGGCCACCTCGGTGAACCGTATGAACAGCAGCTCCAGAAGCTCCAGGGCCTCTTCCTCGTTGATGCGGCCCTCTTCCAGGTCCTTTTTGTAGAATGGGTACATATATAGCGAGAACCGGCCCGGAGAGAAGCCCCAGGACAGGTGCTCGATGAGTACCGTCAGGTGGGTGAACCAGAACGACTGTATGGCCTCCCGGAAGGTCGTGGCCGGCTGTGCCGGTACCCGGTCGCATGTCTGGGCGATGAGCTCCAGCTCCTGCTTTCTGGCGGGGTCCGACTCCTTTTGCGCCAAGTCCCGGGCCAGGGCCCCGTAACGGTGAGCGAAATTTATAACCGCGCCGCACGACTTGATAACCGCGTTCAGAAAATCCCTTTTGGGCAGCGCATCGAGGTTGCCGATGGGCAGGCTGTCCAGCGAGCTCTGTGCCTCGGCGATAATCCCCTCGAAGCCCCTGTTCAGCACCTTGCCGTAGTCGACGGTCATCCTGCCCATGGGGGCCCCCACCACATCGGCCCATACCCCCGCCCGGCGGTAGTCGTCGACGTCCTTGTCGGGGTGTTTCTGGGACCATATCTCCTTGA
>JAZFUS010000172.1:0-5092 GCA_036447315.1 Dehalococcoidia bacterium | reverse complement strand
GGGACTCCCGCGCGTTCTATGACGCCCACCGGGCCAAGATGGACGCCGGGGTTATCGTCCTGGACCCTTCCACGGAGGGGGTCTACCAGCTGTACACCGAGATCTGGGGAGGTGGCCTGGCCGCGTTCCTCCAGGAGAAGCAAAACGATCCCAGAGACCCGTCCGCGTCCGTCTTTGACCTGGACAGATTCGCCAGATGTCGGATCGTCGGGGACAAGCTGATCACGGCGGACAAGCGGACGATCAAGCTATCGACCCTGACCCGGCGGGGGATGCGGTGGGATCCGGCTCTGGGGGACGCCGCTGGAGACTTCAGCGCCCTGGCCGTGGGCCTCCGGGATCAGTATGGCTACACCTATGTGGTGGACGGGTGGCTCCGGAAGGGGAAGCCCTCCGAACAGCTGGCCGCCATGTGGAGCCTGGCGGAGCGGTGGGGGATCCGCCGGGTGAGCCTGGAGTCCAACGGCTTCCAGAGCCTCCTGGGGGACGTGTTCCGCCGGGAGCGGGACACCCGGAGGGCCGCCGGGAAGTTCTGGCAAGTGGACTGCCATGAGGAGCCCAGCACGGATAACAAAGAGATGAGGATCGCCGCTATGGAGCCGGATTGTCACAACGGCTGGATCCAGTTTGCGGAGCGCCTCCCCCCGGAAGGGGACGGCCAGTTCGGGGACTTCCCCAGCGGCGCCCATGATGACTGGCCGGACGCCGTGGAGGGGATGTGGAGGAGGCTGGGAGGAAGCCCCGCCCAGATGGAGCGGAGACCCCAGAGGCGTATCCGATGAAGCCGGAACGAACAGCCGAGATCCTCCGCCTGGTGGTCCAATACGGATCCGAAATGATGACCAACGGAGTCCACGCCGGGAGGGGATACCAGGATCACGCCGGGATCCAGGCCGCCCAGGAGATACTCCGGAAGATTGAGAAGGAGCTGGAGAAGCGGGTGGCCCCATGACCGTCAAGCCCTGGTCCCAACCGTGTCCGATCTGTGGCCGCCTCCCATGCGGGTGGCATGAGAAGGGCGGCCTATGCGACGGGGAGCCCTTGGATGACGCCGCGGTGATCCCGTTCTCCACCGTCTACGTGGATGACCACCCGGAAGGCCTCCCGGCGGAGCCCTGGCTCTGGCGCCTTTGGAACTGGATCCGACACTTCCCTACACCCTGGAGCTGACTTGAAACTCACGATCGCGTGTGACTTTGACGGAGTAGTCCACTCCTATACTTCCCCCTGGACCAAGGTTCTGGACATCAACGATCCGCCGGTCCCCGGGGCGATCGAGTGGCTCACGGCGGTGGCCCTGGACCCGGAGATCAGGGTCATCATTCATAGCTGTAGATTCGCCATGGAGCCGGAGGCCGCCTGGTATTGGGAGGCCACCCCGCTCCGCCCCCGTATCCGCGCCCTCCAAGACTGGCTCCACCACCACGGGATGACCGCGAAGGCCATCGCCGGGGTGGAAGTCTGGGCCTACCGGGGCAAGCCCCACGCCACCGTCTACCTGGACGATCGGGGCTTCCGGTTTGAGGGGGACTTCCCCAGCCCTGAAGCGCTCCGAGCGCTGAAGCAGTGGAACAAGCCCTAGCCCGGAATGTTACCCTGACGGCCGGAGGCTGTATCCGTGCCAGAAGTCAAGACACTCCGCCAGCGCCACCCAGAATATGACCCTGACCGCCTGGAGATGATCGGCGCCCTGACCGATGGGGGGACCAGGTGGAGGAAGCTGATCTCCCGCATCCTCCCCCAGAATGCCTCCGAACCGCCGGACGTGTATAAGGACCGCCAAAGGCTGGCCGGGTATACAAACCACCTTGGTGGGATCCTGGGCCTCATTGCGGGCCACCTCTTCTCCAAGCCGGCCATGCTAGCCGACGGGGGCGCCTATTGGGCGGACCTGGTGGCGGACGTTGACGGAAGGCGGACCACTTGGGATAAGTGGTGGGCGGACGCCCTGGTGGACGCCTTGGAGTATCGCCAGACGTTCGCCTGGGTCAACACCCCAGAGAAGGCCCGGGAAGTGGAGCCGGACTCCCTCCTGGCCCAGGAGAAGTCCGGAGCCCTGGACGCCTTCCTGGTCCACCTGTCCGGCCGCATGGTGATCGATTGGGGGGAGGACGCCGCCGGAAACCTGGAGTGGCTGATCACGGAGGCCCAGGACTGGAAGCGAGCCGGACCCACCGCCGATCGGACGGTGATCTGGAGGTGGGTCCACTATGACGCCACCACCGTGACCACATTCGAATGGGAGGGGACGGCCCAAAAGCCCAGGCCAGACGGCGGGGAGAATGCCAGGGAAGTCTCCAGCGTTTCCCACGGCGCCGGGGGCCTCCCAGTGGCCCGTTTGCGCCTTCCTATGATGCTCTGGGCCGGGGACAAACTCCACGATCCGGCCCTCCGGCTCACCCGGAAGGAGAACGATCTGGATTGGGCCATCCACATGGCCGCCCATGCTCTGATGTACATCAAAAAGAAGTGGGGAACGGACGCCCAACCGATCCTGGGGCCGGGGTATTATCTGACCTTGGAGCCCGGTGATGAGGTGGGATACGTGGAGCCCTCCGGGTCATCTTTCACCCACCAGAGGGACGGCGTAAAGGACGCGCGGGAGGAGATGTACCGGGTGGTCCAACAGCTGGCCGCCGGGGCGGACACAAACGCCACGCGCCAGGCTATGAGCGCCCAATCCAAGGGGATGGACTGGAAGGCTTCGGAGATCATGCTGGGGGCCTACTCCTCCGTGGTCCTGGACGCCATGAAGTCCACGGCCGCGATCGTCGAAAGGATCCGGGGTAGCTCTGGAGCCGCCCCCACCTTCTCCGGCCTGGACGGCTATGAGGAGGAGGACGTGGCCGCCTTCCTGGAGCGCGCCGCCATGGCGATCGACGCTCGCGAGATGTCCCCGAAATTCCGGAAGGTGGTGGCCAAACAGGAGGCCAAACGCATCCTGGCGGACGAGGTGGAGCCGGGAGTCCTGGTGGAGATCCTGGACGAGATAGACGCCGCCGTGGTGGAGGACGCCGGGATCTTCCAACCCACCCCAATGGACGGGGAGGACGGAGGTGGAGACACGATCGCGGAGTCCGATGTGGAGCCCTTGAACGGCGCCCAGATGAAGTCCGCCAAAGACATCGTCCTGGACGTGGCCAATGGTCTGATCCCCCGTGAGGTGGGGATCCAAATGCTGATCGAGTTCCTGGGCATTGACCTGGCCCGCGCGGAGCGGATCATGGGGGAGGTGGGCCTGGGCTTCAAGACCGCCACCACGGATCAGGATGACTGATGGCCCGCATTGACGATCTCCTGGATCGCCACACGGAGGCCCTGGAGCGCTTGACCGAGCAGGAGGCCGGACGGTTCCTCCGGGTGTACCGGGACGCGTCCAGGGACTTGGTGGCCCAGCTGGGGGGCGTCCCCACGGATGACCAGGAGCAAAGGCTCCGGATCATGCTGGCCCAGGCGCGTCAAGGCCAGGCCACCCTGGAGCGGAGGCTGGGATCCGCCATGGACTCCAGCGTCCAGAGGTCTGAAGCCAAAGCCCTGGCGGACCTGGTCCGGACTATCCGCCTGGCGGAGCCCGCTCTGGGGGAGACCGCCGGAGGGATCGAGGTGGCCGCCCTCCAGAGGCTGATCAAGCGGCGGGGCCTGGCCCTCCACGCCCACTCCATCCACCGATACGGAGCCCAGCTGGTGGAAGCCATGCAGCGGGACATTGTGACCAGCACGGCCCAAGGGGAGTCCGTCAACGCCATGGAGAAGCGCCTCCGGGCCACCCTGAAGGGCCAGGAGCATAGGGCCTGGCTGATCGCCCGGATGGAGCTGTCCCGGGCCTACAATGATGCGGAGCTGATCGGGATCCGGGAGGCGGACCGATCCCTCCCTGGTGGCATGATGAAAAGGATCCATGAGACCCGGGACCGGCGGAACCACCCGTTCTCCAGGGCGTCCCATGGAGTCACGGCCAAACCGGCGGAGCTGTTCAAGGTTCCGGTGGCGGACGTGGTGGCCGCCGGAGCCGCCATGGGGAAGGGGATCGGTGGGATCCTCTGGACATCCAAGGGCGGATTCTATGAGGGCTACAACCTCCCCGCCCACTTTGGCGAACGTGGCCGCGTGGTCCCCTGGCGGGAGGCCTGGGGCAAGCCGGAGCCAGCCCCAGTGGCGGAAAAGGTGGAGGAGAAGCCGAAAAAGAAGCGGAAGCCCAGGAAAAAGAAGGAGCCCACCAGGGCGGAGCTGTTCAAGGTCGCGGAGAAGGAGCTGGCCGCCGCGGAGAAGGTGGCGGAGGCGCTGGGGTTGGACCCCCATCGGTATCAGGCGATCACCGAAAATATGCCGGCCGGATGGGGGAAGCATCGCGCCCAGATGGTCTCCCAGATCGAGTTTGCGGAGGCCCAAGGGATGGCAATGGCCACGGAAGGCCGGGAAGCCCTGGCCGCCCTTGATCGGGTGACAGCCGCATACCGGAAGGCCGCCAATGTGGCGCCGCCCCAATGGGTGGCCGCGGAGCATACCCGGTGGCGGGACGCGATGATCAGGAGCCTCCCCCAATCCGGGAGGGCGGAGGTGGTGGAGAAGATCGGGGAGGCGCTGGAGTTCTATCCTGTTGACCACCTCCGCCTCCTGGCCACGGATGGCGCCTCGATCGTCCACGACGCCACTAACGTCCGGGCCTTTGCGCGAGCAAGCACGCGGGAGATGGTCATGGACTTGGAGGAGATGATCACGGGTCAGTGGGCCGCCCAGGACACTTTGGTCCATGAGATGGGCCACCTCCTGGACGCTACTCTGGGCGCGGAATCTCGGCTGGGAGTCCCACTCACCGGACAACCATGGAAGGCCCGCCCAGGATATGAGGACGCCCCCGCCCAATGGAGGAAGGCCTACGGAGCACCCTTCAAGAAGGCCAAAGGGAAAGTCCCCTTTGGCTCCAATGGTGGAAGGGTTCAGGCCCTCCCGGGGGAAGCCTCCGCCGTGGGCCGCCATATGTGGGCGGGGAATTGGGCTGATCCCTACGACGCCAGGATCTACACCCGGGGCGTCCCTTCCTCCACGGCCCTGGAGAATGCCGGCCCGGTGGAATTTATCGCCATGTCCAATG
>JAZFUS010000171.1:0-6845 GCA_036447315.1 Dehalococcoidia bacterium | reverse complement strand
CACAACGCACACAAACGCGAATCGAAAAACTGACTTTTAGGTCAAACAGGTGGTAAACATGGGACATTTGGTCTACTGGCTGGGGGCCCTGGCGGACTGGTGGACAACCAGGCGGGGCCTGAAGGACGGGGCCAAGGAAGTGGGAGCGTTCGGCGGGATGGCCTGGCTGATGCGGCGGGTGGGCCGGGACTGGGCCATCACCCTGGTGAAGCTGGCAGTCTGGGGCCTGTTCCTGTGGATGGACATGCCCGCCGGGGTGTTCTACATGGCCGGGGGGGTCCAGTTCCTGGCCGCCTTGGGCAATTATTTCGGCTGGTGGGGGCCTGTTTTCCGCTGGGTCAAGGCCCGGCTGGGGGGATGGTCATGAAGTTCAAGCTGCTGGTGGTCCTGATTCTGCTGATTCTGTGCCTGTCAGGGTGTCACGACGACGACGGGAACGTCGAGATTCACCCCCCGGACGGCCCCGTCGAGCCTCCGGGCCCGGACCCGGACCCGGATCCTGACCCGGATCCTGACCCGGACGAGGACGAGGACCCGGACGACGAGGACCCGGAGCCATGACCGGCTTTGTGAAGAACATGACCAGCAGCGTGATCGGGGTCCGGACCCTGCTGCTGTGCCTGGCCTTCATGGTCTACTCCCTGGCCTTCGGGGTGTTCGCCATCATGAAGGGGGCCGACCTGTTCGGGGTCTCCGCCGTGATCGTGTCCACGGCCACCGGCGTGTTCGGACTCCGGTGGGGTAAAGCCATGGAGCGGAAGGCAGAAGGCGGCGGAGGGACCAGGCAGCGGGTGACATCGTGAAGGCCCGGACCATCGTGACCATCCTGGCGGGCTGTGCCCTGGCTGGAGGGGGCTACCTGCTGGCCCACCAGCGGGGCAAGCGGATCGAGAACGAGGTCCACCGGCAGCGGGAGGCTGCCCTGGCAGAGGTCGAGGGACTACAGGCTGCCACCAGGAAGTCCGAGGGCAACCTGCGGGACGCCCTGCAGGACAACCGGCTGCTGGACGAGGCCGTCGAGAACCTGGAGCTGGCCCTGTCCGACCTGGGGGCCAGGGACCCGGAGGTCCGGGAGGTGATCAGGTGGCGGACCCCGGAGATCGAGGTGGCCCCGGACCTGATCTGCCCCACCATCATCTGGCCCGAGGTCCTGGGCGACGACACCCCGAGGCCCGAGCCCATGGCCTTCACCGTCGAGGGGGCGGAGGCCAGGCTGATCACCGAGCTGGGCAACGTGTTCGCCGTGGGGACCGTCAAGCTGTGGCGGGTCAAGCCCCTGCCCGAGGTCATGCTGGGGGAGACCGCCTGGCGGACTGACGTCACCGAGCTGATGGTCACCCCGGAGTCCATCCCAGTGACACCACGCCGGTGGGCCCTGGGCCTGGGCTGGACCGGCGGCCAGTTCCAGGGGGTGACCGGCATGGTCAGCCGGGACTTCTTCAAGTCCTTCAGGCTGCAGCTGGGGGCCGGGTGGATGCAGACCCACGGCACCGGCACCGGGACGGCGGACGTGATCATCGACGGGGAGTTCCTGGGCACCGTGGTCCAGGACTACGAGCTGGGCAGCACAGGCTGGGTCTGGAGCGTGGCAGGGTTCTGGCGGCTGTGATCCAGCTGGCCCACCTGTGGACGGCGGAGGAGACCCTGGGCTTTCTGCAGGGCGTCAGGGGCCTGGGGGCCCTGATCCTGGGCGGCCTGTTCACCCTGCTGGTCTGGTACATAGCCTGCAGGTGGGGCCTGCCCTGGAAGCGGAAAGCCAGCGGGGACTAACATCGAGGGCGGGCCCTGACCCAGTGGCGGGTTCCTCCAACGCCCTGCCAGCTGGTGTTCCCCCAAGCCCAGCAGCTGACAGGGGCTCGCCCACCATCCCACCGTGCCACCCCCAGGCCCAGGGCGTCACCAGATCCACGAGACCGCCCGAACCGATATAACTATTTCATGGGCTAAGTCCCTGACCAGACAGGACTTAGAAATACTCGAAATAAACCCTTGCGTTCTCCCGGGTGGTGGTGTAGATTCTCGGTGTCATGAGGCACGGCAATCAAGCCAAACGGACCACGGAGGGAAGCCCATGCCAGTCAGCAAGAACGTCACACTGATCGCCCAGCCCATGGAGGGCAGCGGCACCACCACCAGGGCGTTCCGGACCTTCACGTCCAGACGTGCGGCCTGGCGGTTCTGCCAGATCCGGATCAAGGAATTCAGGCAGGCCGGTCTCCAGGCCCCGGGCAAGCTGGACGGGAACGGATACACCGTCCAGAACCAGGACAAGGTGCCCCTGCTCCGCCTGACCCTCGTGGCCCCGGTCGCGGCGGACGACGAGCGGTTCCACCCCCTGCAGGACGAGGCCGTCACCAACCCGGCCCCCAGCATGGGCATCCCGATAATGAACGACATGATCATGCGGTGGGACGGCAGCCTGCTGGGCGGAACCCTCCGCGAAGTCTACGACCGGGAGACCACCCCGGAGCCGACCCACGAGGCCAGCCTGGTCACCGACACCCCCGTCGAGGACGAGCTGTTCGACAAGGCCACGACCATCACCATGGCCCCCATCACCCAGGCAGAGGCTGACGCGGCCATGGTGGACGGGGCCACGTTCGACCTGCTGGAGGCAGTCCTGCCCCGGACCCAGCGGTCCCTGCTGTACGGCCCCCCGGCCACCGGCAAAACCCACATCGCCATCCAGATCGCCAAGCAGCTGGGCATCGAGCTGTCCGTGATCTGCATGACCGACCAGATGCCAGCGGCAGAGCTGCGGGGCCATTTCGTCCCCAAGGGTGCCGAGTGGATCTTCATGTACGGGAACGCCCTGCGCCCCTTCAAGTACGGCGGCCTGCTCCTGGTGGACGAGCTGGACGAGGCAGGAGCTGACGCCCTGGCCTTCCTGACCGCCATCCTGAACGACCCCAGCGTGGCCAAGCTGACCCTGCCGACCGGCGAGACCGTCAGCGTCCACCCGAATTTTCGGGTGATCGGCTGCATGAACGGCCACCCCTCCGACCTGCACCCCCGGCTGCAGTCCAGGTTCCCGGTCCAGGTCTACGTTGACCGGCCCAACCCCAAGGCCATCCTGGCCCTGCCCCAGGACCTGCAGGCGGCAGCCAGCAAGCTGACCATCGAGCAGGACGAGCGGACCCGGGTGGACATCCGGCAGTGGCTGGAATTCGCCAAGCTGCGGGAGCAGCTGGGCCACGAGCAGCTGGCCGCCAAGGCCCTGTTCGGTGCCAGGTCCGGGGACATCCTGGCGGCCATCAAGGCCATCAACGACCTGCTGACCCAGGCGGAGCAGGACGCCCAGGACAAGAAGGACAACCGGTCCAACGCGGCCAAGAAGGCAGCCCGGACCAGGAAGGCCAAGCGGGCCGTGGTGGCTGACGCCAAGGCCATCGTGGACGGGACCAGCAACGCCATCGACCCCCTGTTCCACAAGGTGGTCGAGATCCCCCAGGTGGCGGCAGTGGCCAAGGCCCAGGCCAAGGTGGCGGGCAAGCTGTCCAGGGCCCAGCAGATCGCCAAGCAGATCGCCAAGGAAACCGGGGCCGACGAGGTCGCGGTCCAGGAGGGGTTCGAACAGCTGACCAAGATCCTGGGCGTGAAGCCCAAGCCCTGATAAGATAATGGGTGCCCGGCCTGGCGTCCCCGTGGTTCTGCCTCATGACAAAGCCAGCCCCACCCCTACCAGGTCGCGGCATCCAGGGAGAAGGGCCCCCACTACCGGGGGCCCTTTTTTTGTCTGGAAGTCCCCAGGAAACAGCACCTGGAAATAAACGCAAATAAACCTTGCACAATCCAGCGGGGTGGAGTAGATTGTATTTGTCATGAGGCAAAACGAAACCAACGAGGGCACCATGAACCAGACGACGACGACGACCCCGGCCACCAGGTGGATGGTCATGAGCAGCGACGGCTGGGCCATCCAGTCCTACACCACCAAGAAGTCAGCCCAGCGCCGGGCCAACCAGTACGGCGGCAGCGTCAAGCCCTTCACCCCCAAGCACCCCGTCCAGGACCCGAGCTAATGGCCAGGGACATCAAAGGCCAGCAGGTCAAGCAGACGGGCGTCCGTGGTGAAGTCAACGTCCACCCCCTGCCCTCGATCCTGCCCGGAGACCGGGGTGGGGCCTGGACCATCATCGAGCGGCCCGAGGCCCCCTGCACCGACCTGGTGGGGAAGGTCATGAGCATCGACCCCAGCGACACCCCGGCAGGTCGCCGTGGCCGGTTCCACGAATTCCATCACGCCACCTACACCGACAACCAGGAATGGATGGACGCCCTGGCGTCCGGGACCATCAACCCCACGGTGATGCAGAAGTGCGACGACGCCCACATCCAGATCCGGGCTGGGGCCAGCGGGTTCGAAGGCTACGGGGAGCGGATCTACCGGGCGGCGGACTTCGCGGCCAGCGTGGTGGGCGGGTCCAACCCGGAGCGGCTGGGCCTGTCACTGGTGGCCATGATCGGGACGGCGGACTTCCAGCCCATGCTGGACACCGTGGTGGACGTGGCCAAGTACGGCGAAGCCGAGGGCAAGCTGACCCAGGACATGGCCCGCCGGTACATCAACGGGGCCGAGCTGGCCAAGAAGGTCCAGGCAGTATTCCTCCGGGCCCAGGCGGACCACGGGCTGAACACCAGCAAGACCATCGAGATCGCCAAGGCCGTCAGCCTGCGGCTGGCCGAGTCCGAGAAGGACGACGGCCCGGACTTCACCCCCGAGCCCCAGCGGGCCCAGGCCGACGACGACGACGTCGAGCAGGACCGGGAGCAGGCCACCCCCCAGGACAAGGACTGGACCGAGCCCCAGGAGAACATGCCCCCGGAGCGCCAGGACGAGGACCTGCAGGCTGCCCCCCAGGAGGACGACGACGAGGACGACCACGAGGACCTGGACGACGAGGACGTGGACCAGGGACCCACCGAGGCCCCCGAGCCCGACAACTGTGACGACGAGGACGAGGACCCCAGCACCCCCGAGCCCACCGAGGTCCCCGAGAACCCCCAGCCCGAGACCCCCGACCAGGACAACGACCCGGACGAGGCCGAGGCGGACGGGGCCACCGAGGCACCGGCGACCACCGACGACGACACCGACGACGAGGGTGACACCGAGGACGACGAGGACGACGACGAGGACGACGACGACTGCCCCCCGGAAGCTGACAGTGGCAGCAGCAGCCAGTCCCCCGAGCAGGTCGAGGACCCCAGCAAGCAGATCGACCTGGACGAGGCCGAGGACTTCCTGGCCGAGGGTGCCAGCGAGTACACCGGGGAAGGCTGGGACGCCCACGGGATCAACGCCCAGGCCCTGGAGGCAGGCATCCCGGACCTGACCGACCTGACCACCAAGGAACAGCAGGTGGCCGACAAAGCCCTGCGGGCCATCATCGACGGGATCAGCCTGGACGTCCGGGCCGCCAGCGGCTACGGGTACAGGAAGGACGCCAAGGCCAGCACGATGTCAGCCTATGAGCCCCCCGCAATAGGGGAGGACATCTGGCAGGCTGGCCGGTGGTTCTCGTTCTGCCAGGTGACCGGCAAGACCATCGAGTGCCAGGACCGGGCGGAGGCTGCCAAGCTGTCCCACCAGCAGCGGGAGGACATCAAGACCAGCAGGCAGCTGGCCGAGATCCGGAACGAGCGGACCCTGTCCATGGCCTGGGGCGACATGGTGATCCAGCGGGTGGAGCTGCCCAAACGCTGGCCCGGCCAGTGGAAAAAGCAGCGCCCCTCGTTTTCGGACAGCGGCTGCGTCCCCCAGGCCATGCACCGGCTTTGCATCGACGGCAAGGTATTCACCGACAGCGCCCGGCGGGCTGGAAGGCCCACCATCGTGGTGGACCTGTCCGGGTCCATGAGCCTGTCCACCGAGCAGATCGAGTCCGTGGCCAGGGCCCACCCCTACGCCACCATCGCGGTCTACTCCGGGGCCAGCCTGACCGGTGTCCTGCGGATCATCGTGGACCGGGGGAACGTGGCCAAGAACTGCTACTTCAGCAGCCCCGGCGGAGGCCAGAACACCATCGACGGCCCGGCCCTCCGGTGGCTGGCCCAGCAGTCCGCCCCCAGGATCTGGGTCTCGGACGGTGGGATCTTCGGGGCCAGCGGAAGGGGCGGGGCCCACAGTGCCGACAACATCAACGCGGACGTCCGGGACACCCTGCGGACCTTCAAGATCAAACAGCTGGCCGACCCGGACAGCGTCACCCCGTACCTGAAGGAATGCAGCCAGAAGGGCAAGGTGTTCCTGCGGCGGCCCAGGAAGGTGAAGGACGAGGCCGTCGAGGGCAGCCTGACCCCGGACGAGATCCTGAACCGGGAGAACTATTACAGCCAGTACAACGACGAAGGCCCGGCCTACTGATGGGCCGGGTCCGCCGGAAGCTGTGGCGGCGGGCCCTGGTCCAGGCCCTGACCCGGCTGGTCCGGTGGCTGACCGGGCTGTTATCTCGCTGAAGTCCCCAGGAAACAGCACCTGGAAATAAACGCAAATAAACCTTGCACTCCTCCGGGGGGTGGTGTAGATTATGGGTGTCATGAGGCAGTCAACAACAACCCCGGAGGACAGGAACATGAAGCAGGTAATCAGCCCCGAGCAGATCGCAAGGACCGCCAGGATCGCAGCCGCAGCCGCCGAGACCGCCACCGAGGCCACCATCGAGATCGTGGGAGCCTGGTGCTGGATCACATTCGCCAGCAAGCCCGAGGGTCAGATCAGGACGGACCTGGTCATTCAGGGCTGGAAGTACAGCGCCCGCCGTCGCCAGTGGTTCAACCCCTGCGGCGTTCGGACTGGCCGGATGCAGAACGGACACCCCCGCGACAAGTACGGCAGCATCATG
>JAZFUS010000170.1:0-11473 GCA_036447315.1 Dehalococcoidia bacterium | reverse complement strand
CCAGGACAATGTATCCGAGATTTCCTGCCACGCTAAGGGGGCTCAATGGCACCTGCCTTCGGTACGCACCATTCTGGATATGGGCGGGCAGGACTGCAAAGCCATAAACTGTAACGAAAAGGGCCAGGTAACCAAGTTCATCATGAATGATAAATGCGCCGGGGGCACCGGACGCTTTCTGGAGCTGATCGCCGATGTCCTGGAAATGAGGTTGGAGGATATAGGCGGCACCGCCCTCACGTCGACTACGGACATCCCCTTCAACACCGTGTGCGCCGTCTTCGCCAAGTCCGAGGCCCTGGGACTCCTCAAAAGGGGCACCCCCAAGAGCGATATTTTAAGTGGTCTTCACGATGCCATAGCCGTCCGCTGCCATAACCTGCTAAAGAGGGTGAACATCGAAACGGATTTCACCATCACCGGGGGTATCGCCAAGAACACCGGAATGGTCAGCAAGATCAGAGATAAGGTCGGCCTGGAGCCAATCCTGGCTCCGGACCCTCAGATCATGGGGGCTTTGGGGGCCGCCATCTTTGCCAGGGAGAAGTACCTGCGAAAACAGAAGGCCGACTGAGCCTGGTATCTTGGAAAAGACCCGGTAATCCAGAAAAGGGATAGGTTCAATGGAAGCCAACTACGGGTATTCCGACGGGTCCGGTGACTTCTTCATAACCATCGATACAGATAGGTGTGACGGCTGTGGGGACTGCATCAACGCCTGCCCGGAGCAGGTCTACGAGACGGCCCCCGACGACTATGACAAGACGGTGGCCCGGGTCAGGGGTGAGATGGCGAGCCGGATAAGCTATGCCTGCCCCGGGTTCGCGGGGTGTGCCGCCAGCCATGAAGTGAATTGCCACAGCGTATGCCAGCCGGGGGCCATTGGCCACTCCTGGTAAGAACGGCGCCTATTCCCAGGTCCTTTCATCCACGATGGCCTTGGCATTCTCTGGGATGTCTCCCCGGGCCACGAATTCTATGCCGTCCACCTTCAGCCGGCAGATGTCCTGTATGCCGCGGCTCAGGGCGTCGGATACCTTCTCCCGGTCCACGCCCTCGCCCTCCGGCTCCAGCCTGAAGACCATCCGGTCCCTGAAATCCCTCTGGCTAACCACTACCTGATAGCGAGCTATCCCGTCGATACCGGAGACCACTTCATCCACCTGCTTGGGGACCAGCCAGGCCCCCCTTACCTTGGGAGCGTCCTCTACCCGGCCCATAACCCCGGCCAGCCGGGGATAGGTCCGGCCGCAGGGACACGGCTCATCTGTATAATAGGACAGGTCGCCGGTGCCGAATCGGAGCAGGGGGAAGGCCCTGTGGGAGAGGCTGGTGCCCACCATCTCACCCGTTTCCCCGGGCCCCAGTTGCTTTCCGGTGGCCGGGTCCACAATCTCCCAAATCATCTCCTCGGGGTAGTGATAGCCGGTCTTGGCCTCACACTCGTAGGCGATGTGGCCCTCCGCTGTACCGTAGAAATCCTGGACCTGAATGCCGTAGTCCTCCAGGGCCTTGCGCAGGGAAGGGGCCAGCCTCTCGGCAGTGACCAGGCCGTGCCTGAGGGCAAAGTCCCGGCGGAAGTTATACCCCATCTCCTCCGCCTTCCTTACCAGTATCAAGAGGAAGCTGGGGGTGCCACAATACGCAGTAACCCCTATGTCGTGCATGATACGGACCTGGAGTTCGGTGTTGCCGGTTCCCGTGGGAATGGTCATACCCCCCAACTCGCGTACAGCTATGTCTACGCCCCATGAGGCCATGTACATATAGGAGAAGGTGGCCAGCACCTTGGCTCCTTTCCTCAGGCCGGCGGTGTAGAGCATTTTGGGCATGAATAGCCAGTCGGGTGTGTGTACCGGGAGGTAAAGGGGGCCGGGGGCGACGGCTATCCTTTCAACCTTTTCCAGGGGCACCGCCAGAAGGCCGCCAAAGGGTGGGTCCGCCTCCTCCAGTTCCACGATGTGGTCCTTTCGGATGATGGGTAAATCTTGAAGGTCTTTAACAGTTCTGATATCGGAGGGCTTGGCCTTTAGCCCATCCAGCCTCCGCTTCCAGGCGGGAGACTGCTGGTAGGCCCACTCCGCAAATTCCTGAAGCTTCCGGCCCTGTTGCCTGACCCTCTCCTCCGGGGCCATGGTCTCGGCCTTCGGGTCATAGAACTTGCTCTCCATGCTCACCTTCCTTTAAATATGGGCTCCCGCTTTTCGATCCAGGCCGTGGGCCCCTCCACGGCGTCCTCAGTGGCCAGGATGGTGTCCAGGGCCACCCGGTGCTCCTCCATGGCCTCATTGAAGTCCACTTCCTGGCCGTGCCAGACCAGGCGGCGCACAAGGTTTATGGCTACCGACGGCCCCCGAACGATAGGCCAGGTAAATTCCTTGACCGTGTCCATCAGTTGATCCTGGGGGACCACCTGGCTCACATAGCCCATCTCCAGGGCCTCCTGGGCATTGAACATCCTGGCCGTCCAGCACAGCTCCAGGGTCCGGGCAATGCCTACAATCCGAGGCAGGAAGTAACATCCGCCGCCGCTGGGGGTCTCGCCCATGCGGGCAAAGGCCATACTGAAACGGGCCTGTTCCGAGGCGATACGGATGTCGAACATGTTGGTCAGCTCCATGCCCCCACCCACCGCGGGTCCGTTCACGGCGCCGATATAGGGTTTGTTAAATTGGAACACCCGGCGAGCCAGGCTCTCGATATCGAGGTTGGCCTTGTCCCCCTCATCCCGCCCGTAACGGAGCTTGAGAAGGTCTCGGGGGTTCCCCCCGGAGCAGAAGGACCTGCCAGTGCCGGTGACCACCACCACCTTGACTGCAGGGTCTTCCTGGGCGTCATCCAGGGCCAGAATCCACTCCTGCCCCATCTTGTGGCTGAAAGCATTGAGAAGCTGGGGGCGGTTCAAAGTGATCAAGCCTATGCCGTTTTCCTTGGTGTAGATGATATCTTCGAAGTCCATACGACCCATCCTTTCCCGGAGCGGGCCGGCCGCGGCCCGATTTCCATAGGACTCATTATACCCACCTCCCCAGCGGCAGTCCATATCCACGGACAGCGGCCTGCCCTCGAGGATATGGTATAATGCGGTTGCACCCATCCTGGAAGCCATAACCTATGAACTACCAAGAGTCCCTTGACTACATCCTTGGCTTTACGGATTACGAGAAATTGCCCTCTGTCCTCTATTCACCCGCCAACTATGATCTGAGGAGAATGGAGGGGCTTCTGGAGGGTATGGGGAATCCCCAGCGCCAGGCGCGGACTGTCCATATAGCCGGCACCAAGGGGAAGGGGAGCACCGCCGCCATGATCGCCTCGGTGCTTACCGCGTCGGGGCTCTCCACCGGCCTCTTTACCTCTCCTCACCTGCACACCATGAGGGAGCGCATCGCTGTCGACGGCCGGCCCATAAGCCGGGAGGAACTGGCCCGCATGGTGGCCCGGTACCGCCCGGTGATCGACGCCCTCAAGCATTCGGCCCCTTACGGGAGGTTGACCACTTTCGAGGTCCTGGTGGCCCTGGCCTTCGCCTATTTCCGGGAAAAGGGGGTAACCTTTCAGGTGATGGAGGCGGGCATGGGCGGCAGGCTTGACGCTACCAATGTCATCCATCCTCAGGTATCCATAATAACCCCCATCAGCCTGGACCATGTGGAGGTGCTGGGCCCTACCCTGGAGAAGATTGCCCGGGAGAAATCAGGGATTATCAAGGAAGGTTCTCCCGTGGTGATCGCCCCCCAGCCGCCCGAGGCGGCCCGGGTTCTGGCGCGGGTCTGCCGGGAGAAGGGTGCCGATCTGATCAGGGTAGGGAAGGATATCACGTGGGAAAAGGGGTTATCCGATTTGAAGGGCCAGGCCTTTCGGGTCAGGGGACGGAACGAGAGCTACAGTCTCTCTATCCCCCTGCTGGGAGACCACCAGTTGGAGAACGCGGCCACAGCGGTGGCCGGCCTGGAGGTGCTGGTGGAACAGGGGTTTCAGGTGACCCCCGAGGGCCTGTCCGAGGGGATGGCCCGGGTATCCTGGCCGGGGAGGCTTCAAATACTTCAGGCCCAGCCGACCCTGGTTGTGGACGGCGCGCATAATGACGCCTCTGCCCGCAGGCTCAGGGAGTCCCTGGCACAGTATTTCAGGTGGGAGCGCCTGGTTCTGGTCCTGGGCTCATCCATAGACAAGGATATTCACGCCATAGTTGAGGAGCTGGCCCCCCTCCACCCCGTGGCCATCGCCACGTCCTCCCGGCACCCCCGGGCCATGCCCTCAGCTCAAGTAGCTGCTGAATTCCAGGGGCAGGGCATCGAGGTCGAGATAGTTGATACCGTCCCCGATGCCGTGACCCGGGCCCTGGCCATGGCCGGGAGCAGCGACCTGGTCGTGGCCACCGGCTCCCTTTTCATAGCGGCTGAGGTGATTGAAGTGATAACCGGGCAGGTTTCCGACTAGACAGAGAGGGTCTCGGAAGCACCGAAGCCCTCTCTGTTACGTTTAAGGTATGCAGCATGGGTCCCGGAGTTCTACTCCGGGGACCTAGCGTCCGGGGACGCCCTCAGCGGCGAGGGCCAACTGGGGCAGCATCTCACCCATGATTTTCTCCAGGGCCATGGTGTGGCTGCAGATTTCTCTCGTTACGAAAAACGTGCAGGAGCACCGCCATTGCCCCTGTTCATAGCTGACGGCATAGTCGTTGTGTTCGCCGCGGAAGGTGGCCTCGAAACGGTTGAAAGCGATCCTCTCCGGTTCCAGAGCGTAGCGTTTGGCCTTTTCGATCTTGCCTATAAGACTGGATTGCACCTTACACCCTCCTTTCTTAACGCAAAAAGCACTGGCAACTGCGCCAGTGCTTGACTACCCGCGGGCAGCATCCTTAAGCATATGAGGTTAGTTTTTCATCCCGGATAAATTCTCCTAACCGGGCCCATTTTACACCCTCCGGGAGAATTAATCAAGCTTGACTTAGGTATAAAGGGGCTGCTAATATTTAAAAACCGGGCGGTTAGCTCAGTTGGTTAGAGCGCTGCGTTGACATCGCAGAGGTCACTGGTTCGAATCCAGTATCGCCCACCACTTCTCTATTTGAAATAACCCCTGTGTTTATGTTAGATTAAGACTCGGTTAAAGCTATGCCCAAATCACCAAAACAGAAAATTGACATAGACGCTATGCGCCACTCGGCCTCTCACGTGATGGCCGAGGCTGTCCAGGATTTGTTCCCCGGGGCAAAATTCGCTATAGGCCCGACCATCGAGGACGGCTTCTATTACGACTTCGATCTTCCCCGCCCCATCACTCCTGAGGACCTACCCCTAATCGAGGCCCGGATGAAGGAGAAGATCGCCTCGGATGTCCCTTTCACCCGGGAGGAGGTGGAAAAGGACAACGCCCGGGAGATGTTCGCCACCCAGCCCTACAAGCTGGAGCTCATCGAGGAGCTCCCCGATGGACAGGCCACTATTTACCGCCAGGGTTCCTGTACCGACCTGTGCCGGGGTCCCCATGTAGCCTCCACCGGGGAGATAGGACCTTTCAAGCTCACCACCACCGCCGGGGCCTACTGGCGGGGGGACGAGCGACGGCCCATGCTGCAGCGCATCTACGGAGTGGCTTTCGATACCCAGGAGGCCCTGGACCAGCACCTGAGCCGGCTGGCCGAGGCCCAGAGCCGGGACCACAGAAAGCTGGGCCGCGAGCTGGACCTGTTCAGCATCCATGAGGAGGTCGGCCCGGGACTGGTCCACTGGCACCCCAAAGGCGCCATGTTACGCCTCCTTATCGAGGACTTCTGGCGAGCGGAGCACCTCCGGCGGGGCTATGATATCGTTTACAGCCCCCACATCGCCAAGCTGGACCTGTGGAAGACCAGCGGGCACTGGGAGTTGTACCGGGACCACCTCTACTCGCCCATGGATGTGGAGGGCCAGGAATATATAGTCAAACCTATGAACTGTCCCTTTCACATCATGATGTATAAGGCCCGTCTCCACAGCTATAGGGACCTTCCTATACGCATGGGTGAACTGGGCACCGTTTATCGCTATGAGCGCTCCGGCGTGCTGCACGGCCTGGCCCGGGTGAGGGGGTTCACCCAGGATGATGCCCATATCTTCTGCCGCCCCGATCAGCTTGAGGACGAGATCATGGGGGTCCTGGAGTTGGCGCAGTTCATGCTCAGGTCCTTCGGCTTTGATGAGTACGATGTCCGCCTCTCCACCAGGCCCGAGAAATCCGCCGGGACATCGGAGATCTGGGAGGCGTCCACCTCGGCCCTGAGCCATGCCCTGGAGCGCGCTAATGTCCCATATGTTATCGACCCCGGTGAGGGTGTGTTCTATGGCCCCAAGATAGACATCGCCCTCAGGGATGCCCTGGGGCGGTCCTGGCAGGGGCCCACCATTCAGGTCGATTTCAACCTGCCCCAACGCTTCGATGTAAACTATATCGGCGAGGACAGCCGGGAGCACCAGGTGGTGATGGTCCACCGCACCGTGTTGGGCAGCATGGAACGTTTCATCGCCTGCCTGGTGGAGCACTATGGGGGTGCCTTCCCGGTGTGGCTGGCTCCCGTCCAGGCCGTGATTATTCCCATCGCCGACCGCCATCTGGACTATGCCCGGAAGGTCGAGGCTGATTTAAGGCTGGCCGGTCTCCGGGTGCAGGTCGATGCTCGGTCGGAACGGATGAACCTCAAGATACGCCAGGCTCAGGTGGACAAGATTCCCTATATGCTTGTGGTGGGCGACAGAGAACAGGACTCGGGTTCGGTGTCCCTGCGGCTGAGAACGGGGGAGAGCCCGGGCACGCTTTCCCTTCAGGAATTCCAGGACCGGGCCGCCAGGGCAACTGAGGGCAGGGACCCCCAGGCTATTTGACATCTGGACACAGGTATGCTATAGTGCATTTCACTTGAGGGCTCGGCCAGTGGGGCGGAGGGGAACATAGTCAAGGAACTAAGTACCAACGAAAAGATCCGTGCCCGGGAGGTTCTCCTCATCGATGAGGGGGGGGAGAAGCTGGGAGTGATGCCTACGCCCCAGGCTCTCCAGGTGGCCCGAGAACGTGGCATGGACCTGGTGGAAGTGGCCGCCACGGCTCGACCCCCGGTATGCCGGCTCTTGGACTACGGAAGATACAAGTTCGAGCAGGCCAAGAAAGAGCGGCTGGCCCGGAAGGGGCACCGGGGTGGTATGATCCGCGAACTCAGGGTGCGCCCCAAGATTACGGGGCATGACCTCGAGGGTAAGGCCCGCCTGGTTAAAAGGCTTCTTAATGAGGGAGACAAGGTAAAGGTCAGCGTCTTCTTCAGGGGAAGAGAGATTACCCACCCCGATCTGGGGTGGAAGGTGTTACAGCAGTTAGCCCAGGCCGTCAAAGAGGTTGCCATGGTGGACGCCATGCCCACCATGCAGGGCAATAGCCTGGTGATTATTTTCTCTCCGGGAAAAACCGGTAAGGAAGTCAAGAAGGAGCCGGAGAAGGAAGCCCAGCCCGCGGTGGAAGCTCAAGCAGTAAAGGAAGCCCAACCGGTAAAGGAATCCTAGATGCCTAAACTCAAAACCCATAAAGGGGCTCAACGCCGCTTCCACATTACGGGTAGCGGCAAAATTTTGCGCACCAAGGGGGGCAAGAGCCACTTTCGCCGCCGGAGATCAAAGCGAGCCAAAGGGCTTTATGACGAAATGGTACCCCTGCATGCCGCCGATAGGGCCCGGATCAGACGGACCTTGCCCTATGGAGTTCCCTGAATGATATCTTTGCTCATAGATAGGAGACCGATTTGACTCGGGTAAGGAACGCTCCAGCCTCCCGTCGCCGCCGCAATAAGGTACTCAAGCTCACCAAGGGACATCGGGCTGCCCGCCATTCCCTTTACCGCATAGCCCACGAGTCCATGCTCAAGGCTCTGAGCTACGCTTACCGGCACCGCCGGGAGCGTAAGCGAGATATGAGACGTCTCTGGATCTGCCGGATCAATGCCGCGGCCCGGGGGGAAGGAATTTCCTATAGCCGGTTCATGGACCGCTTGCGGAAGTCGGGGATAGAGACCAACCGGAAAATACTGGCGGAGTTGGCCGTGTCCGATCCTCAGGCCTTCTCCAAGATTCTGGCCCAGGCCCAGGGCTGACCACCTCCCTAACGAGGCCATGCTGTCTAAGCTCGAGGAACTAGGCTCTCAGGCATTTCAGGAGCTCAAAGCGCTCACTCAAACCCTGGAACTGGAGCCCTGGCGGCTCCAGTATCTCGGGAAGAAAAGCCCCCTGAGCCAGGCATTGCGTGGCCTGGGGGACCTGCCCGAGGACGAGAGGCGGCAGGTGGGGGCCCTGGCCAACAAGCTCAGGGCCGATCTGGAATCGGGGCTCCAGGAAAAGAAGCGGGAGCTTCAGGCCGCCGAGGTGGAAGGTGCGGCTCGGGGTAAGCTCGATTTCGATGTCACTTTGCCTGGACGTCCACTGCCCATGGGGCATCTTCATCCTACCACCCAGATTATCAGGGAGATCTCCCATATATTCCAGACTATGGGGTTCCAGGTGGTGGAGGGCCCCGAGGTCGAGCTGGATTACTACAATTTCGAGGCCTTGAACATCCCCCCCAACCACCCCGCCCGAGACATGTGGGATACCTTCTGGTTGGACCGCCAACCGGAGTCCGGCCAGCGTCCCATGCTGCTGCGCACCCACACGTCTCCGATGCAAATACGCGTCATGGAAAAGACCCGGCCCCCGGTGCGGGTAGTTGTCCCGGGCAGGTGCTATCGCTATGAGGCCACCGATGTTACCCACGAGTCCATGTTCTATCAGGTGGAGGGTCTGGCGGTGGACAAGGGTATCACTATGGCCGACCTCAAAGGGACACTTTTCGAGTTTGCCCATCGCCTCTTTGGGTCTGACAGGCGGGCGCGGTTCCGCTGTGACTATTTCCCCTTTGTGGAGCCTGGGGTGGAGATGGCCATCGATTGCATGGTGTGCCGGGGAAGGGGGTGCCGCGTCTGCGGGAATACAGGATGGCTGGAAATCCTGGGGGCGGGCATGGTCCACCCCGAGGTGCTGGAGAGGGTGGGATATGACAGCCGTGTCTATACCGGCTTCGCTTTCGGGATGGGGGTAGAGCGCATCCCCATGCTCAGGTACGGCATCGATGACATCAGGCTATTTTATAGCAATGACCTGAGGTTTCTGGGACAGTTCTAGAGATGGGGAATTCATCGTAAGCCGCTGTTGAAAAGGTGACATGAAGGTATCTCTTAACTGGCTGAAAGATTATGTAAGCATATCTCTGCCTGTGGAGGAACTGGCGGAGCGGCTCACTATGGCCGGCACCGAGGCGGAGGTGGTCCGGCAACCGGGTGAGCGCTGGGAGAACATAACCATCGGCGAGATCGTTTCTATTGATCCCCATCCCAATGCCGACCGGCTCCGCCTGGCCACAATTGACCTCGGCTCGGAGCGACATACCGTGGTCTGTGGGGCACCCAATATTCAGGTGGGCCAGCGGGTGCCCTTCGCCCGCCTGGGAGCGGAGCTCATCGACGGCCATACCGGCCAGAAAGCCAAGCTAAAGGCGGCCACTATCCGGGGGGTGGTCTCCGAGGGGATGGCCTGCTCGGAAAAGGAGCTTGGTATCTCCGAGGACCACGAGGGCATCTTGATCTTACCTTCCGACGCGCCTCTGGGAGCCCCCCTGGCCCAGTTTCTGGGGGATACCATCTTTGATCTGACCTTGACCCCCAACCGGCCGGATTGCCTGTCGGTTGTGGGTATAGCCCGGGAGTTGGCCGCTCTCACAGGGCAGCCCCTCAACCCTCCCCCAACGGACTATCCTGAGGCAAACCTCTCCGTTGAGTCCGGGGCCGCTGTGGAGATCACCGATCCCGATCTCTGTCCTCGCTACTGTGCATCCCTCATCTCCGGGATAAAGGTTGCCCCCTCTCCTTCGTGGCTCCAGGACCGGCTCAGCGCCTCCGGCATGCGTCCCATCAACAATATCGTGGATGTTACCAATTATGTCATGCTGGAGTCCGGGCAGCCCCTCCATGCCTTCGATATGGCCACCATAAAGGGAGGAAAGATCATTGTACGCCGCGCCCGCCGGAGCGAGTCCATAGTTACGCTGGACGGGGCGAAACGGTCCCTCGGCCCGGATATGCTGGTTATCGCCGATACGGAGAGGGCTGTTGCCATCGCCGGGGTAATGGGGGGGGAGGAGACGGAGGTAACCCCCGGGACAGTGTCTATTCTGCTGGAATCGGCCAACTTCGATGCCGCTAACAACCGGCTCACCGCCTCAAGCCTTCGTCTGCGCACGGAGGCTTCTATCCGCTTTGAAAAAGGCCTGTGCCCCGATCTCCCGGAACCGGCGCTTCGCCGGGCCACCCGCCTCATACTGGAGGTGGCTGGAGGGGAGGCTGCGCGGGGCATACTGGACGCCTATCCGGGTCGGAGGCCCCGGCCGCCTATCCCGTTCTCAAAGCAGGAGGTAGAAAGGGTACTCGGCCTCAGCGTGGGGGTCAAGGAGATAAAGGCGGTGCTGGGCAGGCTGGGTTTTGAGGTGCGAAAGGGAGAAACCCCCTCGGGCCTCATGGTCCATGTTCCCTACTGGAGAAGCGACATCCATCTCCCCGCCGACCTGGTGGAGGAGATAGCCCGGATAATCGGCTACGAGCGCATCCCCGCCCGCCTACGCGTTGGCGACCTGGCTCCACAGTCCCCCGAGCCCCTACTGGACTTCCGGGAAAGGTTAAGGGATATTCTGGCGGGTTGTGGACTACAGGAGGTGGTCAACTATTCCCTGACCAGCCCGGAGAGGCTGCAGAGCGCCATGGTGCCTTCGGAGCCACGTCCACTTGAGCTGGCCAATCCCATGACCCTGGAGCAAAAATGTCTTCGGACTAGCCTGCGGCCGGGGATTCTGGGCACCATTTCGCAAAACCGGAGGCATCAGGATGCCTTGATGGTGTTCGAGATAGGGAAGATTTATCTTGATTGTGAGGAGGAGCTTCCCCGGGAGCCGGAGCGGCTGGTCGTGGCCATAAGCGGCCATCGGGGGGAGGACCCCGGGAAAGAAAAAGGCGCGGAGCTGGACTTTTTCGATGCCAAGGGGTTGGCCGAGAGCGTTTTTCGTCGCCTGGAGCTCGAAGCTACCTTCCAGCCCGGGGAAGACCCCGGCCTGCACCCGGCTATACAGGCGGAGATGCTTATTGACGGAGTATTGGTGGGAAACATGGGCCGGGTACACCCCCGGGTGGCTGAAGCCTTCGATATCTCCGAAAACACCTATTTGATAGATATGGATGTGGAGCGTCTCCTGCCCTTGAGCCTGTCTCTGCATGAGTATAAGCCCCTTCCCCGGTTCCCCGGTATCGTGCGGGACATGGCCCTGGTGGTGGACCGCGATGTCCCGGCCCAGAGGCTCCAACAGATGATCCAGTGAACCCCATTGTTAAGTCAGGTCTCTCTCTTCGATGTTTACACTGGCACCCAGG
>JAZFUS010000169.1:0-2052 GCA_036447315.1 Dehalococcoidia bacterium | reverse complement strand
ATGGAAAGCTTCATGGGCTGGGTCATGGATAGAATGGGTCCGGAGAGAAAAAGGGAAATTATGGAAACCATGATGCCCCGCATGATGGAGGATATGACCCCCGAGGATATGATGGCCATGATGTCCGAAATGATGCCCATGATGATGGAATCCATGGGCGGCGGCGATCCCGGAAAGATGAAAGAGATGATGTCCCGGGTGATGCCGGAGATGATGAGGGGGTGCATGGACTCCATGGGCTCGGGGGATATGATGGACGCCATGCACCAGGTGATGCCCCGGATGATGGAGAACTGCTTCGGCTCCATGAAGCAGGGGGATAGGGAGCGCATGCTCTCCTTCTGCCAATCGATGCTGCGGGACCTGGAAGAGAAGTACCTGAAAAAATGAGCGGCAGCCGCCGGGCGACGTGCCGTCTCCGGCGGGCCACCCGCTGAAAGGCGATCCCCTATGCGCGTAGCCATGTACTACAACAACCGGGACGTGCGCCTGGAGGAGATGGCAACCCCGTCCGCCGGCCCCGGCGAGCTGCTGGTCAGGGTCGCGGCCTCGGGCATCTGCGGCAGCGATGTCATGGAGTGGTACCGCCTCCCCAAGGCCCCCCGGGTGTTGGGCCACGAGATCGCCGGAGAGGTCGTGGCCGTGGGCGGGGGGGTGAGTTCAAAAACAAAAAAGGGGGACCGGGTCTTCGTTTCCCACCACGTCCCCTGCGACGCCTGCCGCCACTGCCTGAACGGGCACCACACCGTCTGCGACACCCTGCGCCGGACCAACTATGACCCCGGCGGTTTCGCTGAAGTAATCCGCGTGCCGGCCATCAACGTGGACCGGGGCCTCTACCCGCTGCCCGCCGAGATATCCTTCGAAGAGGCGACCTTCATCGAGCCCCTGGGCTGCGCCGTGCGCGGGCAGAGGCAGGCCGGGATGCGAGCCGGGCAGACCGTGCTGGTCATAGGCTCGGGGGTCGCCGGGCTGCTCCACGTCCAGCTGGCCCGGGCCCTGGGCGCGGAGCGGGTGGTGGCCTCCGACATCGCCCACCAGCGCCTGGAGGCGGCCCGGCGCTTTGGGGCCGACAGCACCATCCCCGCCGGGGAGGACATCCCGGACCATCTGCGCACGGGGGGCGGCGGCCACCTGGCCGACCTGGTGATAACCTGCACCGGGGCCCCCGCCGCCATAGCCGAAGCCCTGCGCTCGGTGGAGAGAGGGGGCACCATCCTCGTCTTCGCCCCCCCGGCTCCGGGGGTGGACGTCTCCCTCCCCATGCATGACCTCTGGACCGACGGCATAACCCTCACCACCTCCTACGGGGCCGGCCCCCGGGACATCCCGGAGGCCCTGGGGCTCATCCGCTCCCGCCGCGTGCGCCCCGCCGAGATGGTCACCCACCGTCTGGGCCTGGAGGAGACCGGGCTTGGTTTCGCACTGGTCTCCGAGGCCCGGGACTGCCTCAAGGTGATCATCGAGCCCCAGCGCTAGCCGGGCCCTCACATTGACACTGCCCCGGGGGGGCCTTATACTTGTAACCGAACGGGAGAAACCACATGCCCAAGCGAACTTATCAGCCAAAAAGGATCCCCAGAAAACGGAGGCACGGCTTCATGCACCGCATGAGCACCAAGGGCGGTCGGCTCGTCCTCCAGAGGCGGCGGCTAAAGGGCCGTTACAGCCTGTCGGTATAGGGATCGGCCGGTCCCATGCGGGGACAGACGGCCCGGGGACGGTGCTATGGGAAAGGGGGAGAGGCTCACCGGGAGAAAACCCTTTACAACGGTCTACAGCCAGGGGCAGACCTGGACAAACCGTCTTCTGGTGTTGAAAGCCCTGCCCAACGGCCTGGATAACAGCCGGTGGGGATTCGCCGCGGGCAAGCGCCTGGGCAACGCGGTGACCCGGAATCGCATCAAACGTTGGCTCCGGGAAAGCGTCCGGCAGAGCCCGTCGCGGCCGGGATGGGACCTGATACTGGTCGCCCGAAACGGCACTGTCACCTCCGATTATCACCAGGTAAAGGCGGCGGTGGAGGACCTTCTCTCGCGAGCCGCTCTTTTC
>JAZFUS010000168.1:0-2270 GCA_036447315.1 Dehalococcoidia bacterium | reverse complement strand
ATGAGCGACATCTTTGCCCCCTCCATGTGGATCTACCCCGCCATCATGATCCTGGAGAGCGCTACCCTCTACTTCTGGTTTTATCTTTGGGACCGCCTGCAGGGCCCAAAAAAATGGATTCACCTCCTCCTGGGGGTCCTTCTCAACATCTTCGGGACCATCGTCATGTTCATCGCCAACGGATGGGCCTCCTTCATGATGTCCCCGGCGGGCATCGGAGAGGGAGGCGAGCTGCTCAGTATGTGGAGCGCCATCGCCAATCCCACCTGGTGGCCCCTCAACCTGCACCGTCTGGTGGCCAATGTAACCTTTGGGGCGCTCCTCTGCGGGGCCTATGCCGCCTACCGGTTCCTGAACTCCCGGGACCACAAGGAGAGGGCTTACTATGACTGGATGGGCTACATAGGCAACATGGTGGCCCTCTTCACCCTGCTCTTCCTGCCCTTTCTGGGCTACTACCTGGGCTACGAGATCTACCAGTTCAGCCCCCAGATGGGGGTAACCCTAATGGGCGGCGTGCTCTCCTGGCTCTTCATCATTCAGGCTACAGTGATTGCCGCCCTGTTCCTGGGGGCCGCTTACTACTCCTGGATGGGCCTCTGGCGTATCCCCGGCTCGGAGCCCTACCGGAGGTGGACCACCCTGTTTATCGTTATCTCCATCGTGGGCTTTGCCGTTTGGGCCACACCGCATACCCTGGCGGCTTCCCCCGAGGAGGCCACCGGCGGCTTCCACCCCGTACTCTCGGCCCTGGGACTCATGGCCCCCAAGATGGTGGCGGTGACCCTGATCCTGATGGTCCTGTATGTCAGCTATATGCTCTACCGGCGGGCGGGGAAGGCGATCCAGGGAGGTAAAGGCCTCAACCAGGTGACCTGGGGGATCGTAGCCCTGGGGACCGCCGCCATCATCGGCCTG
This sequence comes from Dehalococcoidia bacterium, assembly GCA_036447315.1. Lineage (GTDB taxonomy): Bacteria > Chloroflexota > Dehalococcoidia > JACVQG01 > JAZFUS01 > JAZFUS01. The sequence goes on along the minus strand of JAZFUS010000168.1, from coordinate 1,352 downwards.
GGGGTCCACGGGTTCTTTGCCTCGGCGGCGGTAAGGATCAGGGAGTCCATCTACCAGATCATCATACTTATCGCCATCATCGTGATAACCTTCACCTTGGATACCATCCGTCTCCGGGGGGCCAAGGTGCTAAAAGCCGTTGAATGGGGCCGGGTGCCCGCGAGGAGCCAGTACGTCCTCATCTCCCTGGCCTTTATCATCGTCTGGCTGATGGGACTCATGGGATATGCCCGTTCGGCCCTGCGCCTCAACTGGCATGTCTATCTGGTCATGGAGGACACCAGCCAGTGGGCCGGCCTCCCCAGCCTGGGCCAGGTGGCCACCGTCGTCACCGCCATCACCCTGATTTTCTTTGTACTCCTGGGTGTCTCCTTCGCCATCAGCTTCCTGAGTTCGCGCGGGCATGCAGAGGGGGTCCCCGATATCACCCCTGTCCCCCTGGCGGCCGCCCCGGGCCCTGCCAGGAAGGCAAAGGCATGAAGTATATCTACGGCACGATACCGGCGCTCATCGTCATAGCCATGTTCTGGGGCTTCTCCAACTGGATACCCCAGGGGCCCTGGGAGCCACCGCAGAGGATAGAGGTCGACGCCGACATGACCCCTTCCCAGCTTGTGGTGATTGGAGAGACCCTGGTCAAGGAGCGGGGATGCCTTCTCTGCCACACCGTGGAGGTGGGGGTGGGCGTCGCCGGGCGGGGGAGGGCCCCCAATCTGTTCGGCATCGGGGCACGGGACCGGTCCACGGTGGACTACCTGGTGGAGTCCCTGTACGAACCCGGGGCCTACCTGGTCGAGGGCTTTACCGACATAATGCCCTCAGCCGTAGCCCCTCCCGCCAAGCTTGAGTATGAAGAAGTGGTGGCCATGGTGAACTATCTTCTCTCCCTGGGGGGTACCCCCACGGTCAGGGTGGGCGACATACCAAGGGCTGCCGGTGCCTCGGCCTCGCCACCGGGAGGGGGAACGCCTTCACCGGCCCTGCCCGGAGACCCCCTGGCCGCCATGACGGACCTGGGGTGCCTTGTCTGCCATGCTATCGGTGGGGAGGGGGGGGCCATCGGGCCCGCCCTGGACAGGAAGGGGGCCGAGGGTGATGCTACCGAATGGGGCCTATCCCTGGAGAGCTACCTCAGGGGCGCTCTCCTGGAGCCCGACGAGTATGTGGTGGAGGGTTTCCCCACCGGGCTGATGCCCGGGGACTTCGGGGATAAGGTGACCGCCTCGGAGTTGGAGGGGTTGGTGCAATACCTGGCCGGTTTACCCAGGAGTTGAAGATGACCTGGTGGAAGAGGATTCCGCTCTTTTTGAAAATGGGGGCTCTCATTGCGGTCCTTTTCCTCATCTTGCAGC
>JAZFUS010000167.1:0-2651 GCA_036447315.1 Dehalococcoidia bacterium | reverse complement strand
CAGCAGAAAAGGGCCACCGTCTTCAAGGGAAAATAGTGAACGTTCTGGTAATGGGTGCGGGTGCCGTCGGCAGTGTGGCCGGGGGCCTCCTGAGCGGGGCGGGGCACCGGGTCCACCTGGTGGGCCGGGACCCGCACATGGGCGCTATCCGCCTCCGGCCCCTGGCTATCGGCGGCATCTGGGGAGAGCACCGGGCCCGGGACCTGGAGGTCCATACCGAGGCATCTCAGGTCCCCCGGAAACCCTTCGACCTCGTCCTCATCACCACCAAGACCTATGACACGGGGACCGCCACGGACGAAGTCCTGCCCCTGGTGGGCGATGACACCCTGGTGGCGTCCCTCCAGAACGGAGTGGGCAATGTGGAGAGCATCGCCGACCGCGTGGGTGCGGAGAGGGCCCTGGGGGCCCGGGTGATGTTCGGGGCCGAGGTGGTGGAGCCGGGCCGGGTGGAGGTGACCGTGCAGGGGGGCGACCTGATGCTGGGCAGCCCCACCGGCGCCGTACCCCTGCCCCGGATAGGGGAGCTGGCCCGGGTTTTCTCCCAGGCGGGCATCTCCGCCCAGGCCACCGACCAGATCACGGGCTTCCTCTGGGGTAAGCTGCTGTACAGCTGCGCCCTTAACGCCCTGTCCGCCCTCCTGGGGGTGAATTACGGGAAGCTCCAGGAGACCGAGGCCACCAGAAGCATAATATGGGATGTCATCGTGGAGATATTCGCGGTGGCCGCAGAACATCGGGTGGAGCTCTCCTGGCCGCGGCCCGAGGATTTCCGGGACCTGCTCTTCGGGGAGCTCGTCCCCGCCACCGCCGCCCACATGGCCTCCATGCACGCCGACCTGAAGGCGGGGAAACGCACGGAGATCCTCTCCCTCAACGGGGCCATCGCCCGGATGGGGGAAGAGGTGGGAGTGCCCACCCCGGCCAGCAGCCTTCTCACCCGGCTCATATGTGCCCGGGAGAGCCTAGGGGCCCGGGAGGGGCTGAGGGCCCGGGACCAGGGCTCAACGGACCATCTAATCGAATAAGGCGAATAAGGAGGTGCCATGATGATAGACTACAGCCGATACACCTGCATCCAGGTCGAGAAGCGGGACAGGATCGCCGTCCTCACCCTCAACCGGCCCGAAGCCCTCAACACCATCGACCGCACCATGCACCTGGAGCTGGAGGACATCTTCCAGGATGTATCCCGGGACGAGGAGGTGAGGGTGGTCGTCCTCACCGGGGCGGGAAGGGTCTTTTCGGCGGGGGGAGACCTCAAGGCCCAGGATGCCTGGATCAACCAGGGAGCGCCCTATGTGACCATAGAGATGGCCCGCAAGCTGATCCACAACATTCTGGATGTGGATCAGCCCATCATCGCCGCCTTAAACGGCGACACCCTGGGGCTGGCCGCCAACATCGCCCTTTTCTGCGATATTATCTATGCCACCGAGGATACCCGCCTGGGCGACCCTCACGTAGCCATCGGCCTGGTCGCCGGGGACAGCGGCTGCATCATCTGGCCCCTGCTGGCCGGCATACCCAAGGCCAAGGAGCTCCTGTTCACCGGAGACCTCATCGCCGCCCGGGAGGCCGAGCGCATGGGCATCATCAACCATGTGACGTCCCGCGATGAGCTCATGCCCGAGGCGATGGCGATGGCCGAACGCCTGGCCCATGGACCCACCCGGGCCATTCGCTGGACCAAGAAGATGATAAACAAAAGGCTCCGCGATGAGGTCAACCTGGTGCTGGATGCGTCCCTGGGAGTGGAGTTCGCCGAGACTATCGGCAAGGAAGACCACCGGGAGGCGGTGCGCGCCTTCCTGGAGAAGAGGCAGCCCCAGTTCAAGGGGGAATAGGGCTCCGCCTCCATATCAATTATTACGCGAGGGAGAAGGTCCATGCTTGAGAAAATAAGTATCGAGAAGGCCTCAATCCACACCCTGGTCAAGGCCCTGCCCGGCGACGCCCTGGCGGACGTGTACCCGAAGCTGTGCCAGCACAATTCGGTGGTGGTCACGGACGCGGACGGGCACCTGGCAGGCATAGTCTCCCGCAACGACCTGATCGGGGCGGTCCTGGACCACGCCGATGGCTGGAGGGAGCTCAAGGTCAGCGATATCATGACCCGGGAGGTCAAATACGTTCCCTATCACCTCTCCCTGGCCGAGGCGGCCCGGCTCATGCTTCGCTCCGATATCCACCAGTTGGTGGTGGTGGGACCGCCCGAGGGGGGCTCGGTGGCCAGGGGCGTCCTCACCCTTGAGGACGTCCTCAAGCATGCCCACTAGGGCCCGCGGGGGCCTGACGAACCCTGAGGAACCCTAAGGGAGCTGAAGCCTTTTCAGGCCCAGGCTCTCCGCGAACGACTCCAGCATGTCCTTGACCTGGGCCTCATCGAACTCCCTCTCGTCGCCCATGTTGAAGTCCAGGGTCATGACCGGTATCCCCGCCTCCAGCAGGGCCAGGCGGCTCTCGGGATTGCCGCAGCTGATGCCCTCGCAGCCCCGGTTCAGATGGAGGATGGCCCCATCCACACCCCACTCCCTGGCCATCCTGACATGGAGGGGACCCTTCCGAAGGGGGTAGCTGTACACCTCAAAATGGTCCCGGTCCAGACACCAGCGGGCCAGGGCCTCCAGGGCGTCCCCCCGGCTCTCCAG
>JAZFUS010000166.1:0-2463 GCA_036447315.1 Dehalococcoidia bacterium | reverse complement strand
AGCACGGTGTACCCCAAATGGCTGGGCTGGACGGCCATCGTTCTGGGCGCGGCCATCGTAGCCGCGGTAGGTGTCCCCCAGGCCCTGACCGGGATTACCCGGACCCTCCAGCTTCTCTTCGCCGCCCTCTCCATATTGACTGCCCTGTGGGCACTGGTGTTGGGAATCTGGATCGCCCGCAAGGCTTGGTAGACAAGCGGAAGGCCGACCCCAAGTAACCGGGAGGCTGCTCCGAGAGGCGAGCTGCCTGCCGAAGGGCAAGACCTGAAGCCCACGGCTTTGCTGTGGGCTGACGATGCTATACGGCCATTTGCCCTGTTGACAGCCATGGGGCTGGGCGGTAAACTACCTTTGGTATCCAAGCTCCTTGCGGGCATCGGCTATTCAGATGGCGATATGGAATAGTAGGCACGAGTTGGGGAGGTCGGCGCAGGGACGTGGAGAGCCACGCGAAGCTGGGCGTGGCTCTTTCTTTATGGCGCGAAAGGGGAGCCCTTGAGCCAGCTTGATCGTACCGACCCGGAAATTGGGGCCTGCCTCAGGCGGGAAGAGGAGCGCCAGGCGAGCACCCTGAACCTCATCGCCTCCGAGAACTACGCATCCGGGGCCGTCCTGGAGGCCCAAGGCTCGGTCCTTACCAACAAATATGCCGAGGGCTATCCCGGAAATCGCTACTATGCCGGCTGCCGGGAGATAGATGCGGCCGAAACCCTGGCGGTGGAGAGGGCAGAGAAACTCTTTGGGGCCGGGCACGCCAACGTCCAGCCCCACAGCGGCGCCCAGGCCAACATGGCGGCCTACTTCGCCCTCCTCAGTCCCGGCGACACGGTCATGGCCATGAGCCTGGCCCACGGCGGCCACCTCACCCACGGCGCCGTGGTCAATTTCTCCGGCCGCCTCTACCAATTTGTTCCCTACGGCGTCCGGCGGGACACCGAGCTCCTGGACTACGATGAGCTGGAGGAGATGGCCCTGAAGCACCGGCCCCAACTCATAGTGGCCGGGGCCAGCTCCTATCCCCGCATCCTGGACTTCGAGCGTTTTGGCCGGATTGCCCGGCAGGCCGGAGCCAAGCTCATGGTGGACATGGCCCACCTTTCGGGGCTGGTGGCCGCCGGGGTGCACCCCTCCCCCGTACCCCACGCCGATGTGGTCACCTCAACCACCCACAAGACCCTGCGGGGACCGCGGGGCGGTTTCATCCTGTGCTCCGCGGATTTGGCCCCGACGATTGATGCCGCCGTCTTTCCCGGAATGCAGGGGGGGCCCCTGATGCACGCCATCGCCGCCAAGGCAGTGGCCTTCCGCGAGGCCATGGACCCGGATTTCCAGAGCTATCAGCGCCGGGTGCAGGAGAACGCCCGGACCCTGGCCCGGGAGCTGGGGGTTCTGGGGCTCAGAATCGTCTCCGGGGGCACGGACACCCATCTGCTCCTGGCGGATATCACCGGTACCGGTATCACCGGCCGGGAGGCCGAGGAGGCCCTGGAGGCGGCGGGCATCATCGTCAACCGCAACGCCATACCCTTCGACTCCCGCCCCCCCCGGACCGCCAGCGGCATCAGGCTGGGCACCCCGGCGGTGACCACCCGGGGCCTGGGACCCGATGAGATGAAAGCCATCGCCCGGATGATAATCCGGGTTATCAGCCATCCGGGGGATGACAAGGCCCGCCAGGCGGTCAACCGGGAAGTGGCGGAGCTATGCCGTCGCTTCCCCGTCCCCCACGGGGACTGATAGTCTTTCCTCAGGGATTGTTCCATGTTATAATGTTAGGCGACTTTGCTGGGGAGGTAGAAGATTGCACGATTATGAGCTAACAGTGGTTATCAGCCCCGAGATCGCCGACGAGGCGCTCCCGGACTCAATAGAGAAGGTAACCGGCTGGATCACCGAGAAGGGCGGGGACATCTCCCAGGTAGACCAGTGGGGGAGGCGCAAGCTGGCCTATCCCATCAAACACTATTACGAAGGGAACTATGTCCACGCCCGGTTCCAATTCGATCCCGAGCTCACCACAGAGCTGGAGTCCCACCTGGTAAGGTCGGAGGAGGTCATACGCCACCTGCTTGTCCGGGTGAATGAATAGTATTGATGAGCTGATAAATATGAGAGCAGAAGGAGCGATGCGATGGCCAGTTTGAACAAGATAATGCTCATCGGGAACATCGGCAACGAGCCCGAGATGCGTTTTACCCCCAATGGCAACCCGGTGACATCGTTCAACATGGCCGTGAGTCGAAACTACACCACCCGGGAGGGGGAACGGAGGCAGGAAACCGAGTGGTTCACGGTGGTTACCTGGAACCGGCTGGCGGAGACCTGCAACCTGTTCCGGTCCTAGGGAAGCCGGGCCTATGTGGAGGGCAGGCTGCACACCCGCTCCTGGGAGGGTCAAGACGGGCAGCGCCGGTTTCGCAATGAGATTGGGGCCAACAGGGTGGTCTTCCTCGACCGCCAGGC
>JAZFUS010000165.1:0-3976 GCA_036447315.1 Dehalococcoidia bacterium | reverse complement strand
AAAGGAGGCTACCATGGAGAAGGGGACATGGACGGTTAAGACGGGGCTGGCCCAGATGCTCAAGGGCGGGGTGATAATGGATGTGGTCACCCCCGAACACGCCAAGATAGCCGAAGATGCGGGGGCCTGTGCCGTGATGGCCCTGGAGAGGGTGCCCTCCGACATCAGGGCGACAGGGGGGGTGGCCCGGATGTCCGACCCCACCGTCATCACGGCCATAACGGAGACGGTCAGCATCCCGGTAATGGCCAAATGCCGCATCGGCCACTTCGTGGAGGCCCAGGTCCTGGAGGCCCTGGGGGTGGACTATGTCGACGAGTCGGAGGTTCTCACCCCCGCAGATGAGAGCCACCACATCTGGAAACATGACTTTCGGGTGCCCTTCGTCTGCGGCTGCCGCGACCTGGGCGAGGCCCTCCGGAGGTGTGCCGAAGGGGCGGCCATGATCCGTACCAAGGGTGAGGCCGGCACCGGCAACATCGTGGAGGCGGTGCGGCACATGAGGACGGTGATGGACAGCATCCGCAAGCTGGCCAACATGCCCGAGGATGAGCTGGCGGCCGAGGCCAAGGCCATGGGTGCCGCCCTGGAGCTGGTGCGGGAGGTGAAGCAGTTGGGGAAGCTGCCCGTGGTCAACTTCGCCGCCGGGGGCATTGCCACACCGGCCGATGCCGCCCTGATGATGCAGCTGGGGGCGGAAGGCGTCTTTGTGGGCTCCGGTATCTTCAAGTCCAGTGACCCCGCCCGCATGGCCAAGGCCATCGTCCAGGCCACCACCCACTATCAGGACCCCGGTATCCTTGCCGAGGTTTCCCGGGGCCTGGGTGACGCCATGCCCGGCCTGGACATCAAGGAGATCCCCCAGGAAAATCTGCTGGCAACCAGGGGGTGGTAGGGGGTGAAGATCGGAGTTCTTGCCCTCCAGGGGGCCTTCCGGGAGCATATATCCGCCCTGCAGCGGCTCAAGGCGGAGGCCCCACCCATCCGCCTCCCCCAGGACCTGGAGGGGCTGGACGGGCTTATCATCCCCGGAGGTGAGAGCACCAGCATCGGCCAGCTCATGGAAAGCTACAGGGTTATGGAGCCGATAAGGGGCCTGGCCAGTGGGGGATTCCCCGTGATGGGCACCTGTGCCGGGCTCATTCTGCTGGGAAAGAAGGCCCGGGGACTGAGTTTCGACCCCCTGGGGGTCATGGACATCGAGGTGAGGCGGAACGCCTTTGGCCGGCAGGTGGACAGCTTCGAAAGCAGTCTGCCCATACCCGTTTTGGGGGAGACCCCCTTCCCCGGTGTGTTTATCCGGGCGCCCATGATTGAAGAGGTGGGGGAGGGGGTTCAGATATTGGCCCGGCTTCCCGAAGGCCCGGTGGTGGCCGCCAGGCAGGGAAGGCTGCTGGTATCCGCTTTCCACCCCGAGCTGACCAGGGACCTCAGGTTCCATGCCTATTTCTTGAACTCTATGATCGCCTCCTAGGGGGCAAAGGGAGGAGTTGGTGGTCCGTGCCCTGAGCATCGCCGATGTGACCCCCTTCCTGCTTAGGGATAGGTCGCTGGTCAACGAGGCCAGGACCAGGGACGCCCTGGGCCAGGGGAAGGGCAGGCCCTCCTGGTTGGCTTTCCTGGGTGAATGGCTGCCCCGGGAAAAGAGGTGGTATGGCTGGGTGGCGGTGGAGAGGGGGCGCCTCCGCGGACTGGTTGCCGTCCGGGCCCGCACCGGGCCCCGGGCCTGGGAGCTAACCCACTTCCTGCTGGCCCCCGGTGAGGAAGCGGCCGGCCTGGCCCTGTTGGACAGGCTGAGCCAGGCCGGCGCCGAGCGCGGTGTGGACCGGGTATTTCTCCGCCTCACCCGCGACAGCCCCCTGCTGGAGTTCAGCCGCCAGGCCAACTTCTCCCTCTACGCTGAGGAGCGCCTCTACCGGCGAGAGGGGGGCGAACCCGTGAACAAACTCCCCCCCGGTGCCCCATCCCTGCGCCCCAGGCGGAATGAGGACGACTTCAGCATCTTCCAGCTCTATTGCCACTCGGCCCCCACCCCGGTGCAGGAGGCCGAGGGGATGACCTTCGAGGAATGGCGGCATGCCCGGGAGAGGCGCTCGAAAAGGGGGGCGGGGGAGTGGGTGTGGGAGAAGGAGGGCAGGGTCCGGGGCTGGCTGCGGAGCCCCCAGGGGAGGCGAAAAGTGCTCGAGCTGATGGTGCACCCCGCCGAGGATGGGGCTCTGGAGGCCCTTTTTGCCTTTGGCATGGCCCGGTTCTCCCCCGGATATCCCGTTGACTGCCTGGCCACCCATTTTCAAAACGAACTGAGAAATCACCTGGAGGCCCGGGGCTTTGAGGCCGTGACCGATTACTGCCTGCTGGTAAAGCCGCTGGCAGTCAGGGTGCGCCAGCCATCCCTGGCCCCCATCCAGGCTTGAGAGGCACGTGAACCATGATTAAACAGATAACCGCCGACCTGGACGCCATGTTGGACGTGCTGCCCCTGAGGATCTGTGAGCCCCTGCGCAAGCACCCCGACCTTGAGGAGCTGTGGGAGGTGATCCTGGACCTGGGGCGCATCCCCAAGGCCCGCTACCTTGACCGGGAGGTGGTCCTGGACCCCAGGGAGGTCACCACCGAGGACATAGACCACGTGGTCACCCGCATCGGCAGCTTCGGCGACGATAACCGGGCGGGGATAGAACGCACCCTGCACCGCATCTCGGCCATCCGCAACCGCAAGGGCCGCGTCGTGGGCCTTACCTGCCGGGTGGGCCGAGCGGTGTTCGGCACCATAGGCATCATCCAGGACCTGGTGGAATCGGGTAAAAGCACGCTCCTTCTGGGGCGGCCCGGGGTGGGAAAGACCACTATGCTCCGGGAGGTGGCCCGGGTCCTGGCCGATGACCTGCACAAACGGGTGATCATCGTGGATACCTCCAATGAGATCGCCGGTGACGGCGATATCCCCCACCCGGCCATCGGGCATGCCCGAAGAATGCAGGTGCCCACCCCCTCCCTGCAGCACGCGGTGATGATCGAGGCGGTGGAGAACCACATGCCCGAGGTCATCGTCATCGATGAGATGGGCACGGAGCTGGAGGCCACCGCCGCCCGTACCATCGCCGAGCGCGGGGTCCAGCTCATCGCCACCGCCCACGGCAACACCCTGGAGAACCTGATCAACAACCCCACGCTGTCCGACCTGGTGGGCGGCATTCAAACGGTGACCCTGGGTGATGACGAGGCGCGGCGCCGGGGCACTCAGAAGTCCATATTGGAACGCAAGGCGCCACCCACCTTCGACATAGTGGTCGAGATCCAGGAGCGGGACAGGGTGGCCGTTCACCCCAATGTGTCGGCGGTGGTGGACGCCATCCTCCGAGGCCGGAAGGCGACCCCGGAGGTGAGATGGCTGGACGAAAAGGGCGAAATCCAGGTGGAGAAGGGGGCCCCACCCCCCAGCCGGGGGCGGACGGCCGAGGCTGGGGATGCGCCAGAGCCCGTGGACCGAAAACCCGTGGACCGAAAAATAGTGAAGCTCTTTCCCTTCGGGGTGAACAGGGCCCGCCTGGAGCAGGCGGCCCGGGAGACCGCCGCCCCTACCGCCGTGGTCTCGGAGCTGGAGGAGGCCGACATCCTGGTAACCTCCAAGCACTATTACCGCCGCCGTCCCCAGAAGGTGAGGGACGCCGAGGCCGCGGGCATCCCCGTCTATGTGCTCAAGACCAACACCCCACCCCAGATGAGACAGCTGCTCTCCACAGTCGCCACGGGGGAGGTCAAGGAAGCCTCCATCGGCTCCGCCCTCCAGGAGGCGGAGGAGGCCATATCCCAGATTATGAACGGTGAGGAGGGGGTGGTGGAGCTCAGCCCTCAGAGCTCCTACGTGCGCCGGCTCCAGCACCAGATGGCCGAGAAATACAGCCTCTCCACCCGCAGCCAGGGGCGGGAGCCGGTGAGGAGGGTGCATATCTTCAAGGGGCAGTCGAGGTGACCA
>JAZFUS010000164.1:0-2357 GCA_036447315.1 Dehalococcoidia bacterium | reverse complement strand
CGTGATTCCCGAAGCCAGCGTGGAACGCCTCCAGGCCATGGGCCGCTGGATGGCCATCAATGGGGAGTCCATCTACGGTACCCAGGCCAGTCCCTTCGCGCAACCCCAGTGGGGCCGGTACACGACCAAGCCGGGCCGCCTCTATGCCCATGTATTCGACTGGCCGGTTGACGGCCGTCTGGAAATTCCGGTGCTGGAGCGTCCCTACCGGGAAGCCCAACTGCTGACGGCCGAGGGTCCCCGGACGCTGGAGTTGGCCACAACGGCGCTGGGTGCCGTGCTGACCCTGCCGGGGGATAGCCCCGACCCAACCGCCGCTGTCATCGCCCTGAGCTACTGATGGTGGCCCGTCGGCTGGCCCTGGGGCTGCTGCTGGCAACAACCCTCGGGGCCCAGGACCCCCTGATCCTCTGGTACGGCCAACCGGCGGCCCGGTGGGTGGAGGCTCTGCCGGTGGGGAACGGCCGTCTGGGTGGGATGATTTACGGGGGGTTGGACACGGCCCGTATCCAGCTCAATGAGGAGAGCATGTGGTCCGGTGAATCCATCCCCCGGAACAAACCCGGCGCCTGGCGCCATGTGCAGGCGGCCCGGGAGCTGATTTTTGCGGGGCGTTATGTGGAGGCCGAAGCCCTGGTGGCCGATAGCGTTATGGGCCTCCGGCTGGAGCAGGGCATCCACACCTACCAGACTCTGGGGGATCTGACCCTCGTCTTCCCCGGCCACGGCGACGGGTTGGACTACCGCCGGGAGCTGGACCTGGACCGGGGCGTGGCCACAGTGAGTTACCGGGTGGGGGAGACCCGCTACGTCCGCCGGGTTTACGCCAGTGCCCCCCATGGTATCCTGGTGGTGGACATCACCAGCGATGGTCCCGCTGCCCTGACCTTCACCGCCGGTCTCAGTCGTCCTGCCGAGGGGATCGTGTCTGTTCTCTCTGACAGCCTGCTGGTGCTTCAGGGTCGGCTCCACGAGGGTGTTGGGGTGGCTTACCAGGCCCGGCTACAGGGGCGTGCGTGGGGGGGGACTGTGGCGGCCAGCGATTCGACCCTTATCTTCACCGGGGCCCGCCGGGTGGTGCTCATGGTGGCGGCGGCCACGTCCTACTGGGGGGACGACCCGGCCCTTGTCACTGCCCGAACCCTGGCAGCTGCCAACCGGCTCACCCCCGAGGCCCTCCTGATGGCGCACGAGACCGATCACCGGGAACTCATGGAGCGGGTACGCCTCGATCTGGGGGGGGAGACCCAGTCGCAACGGCCCACCGATGAGCGGCTGCAGGCGGTGATGGACGGCGGGGCAGACCCCCAACTGGCGGCCCTCTACTTCCAATATGGTCGCTACCTGCTCATCGGCTCCTCCCGCCCCGGATCGTTGCCTGCCAATCTCCAGGGCATCTGGGCCGACGGTCTCGCGCCCCCCTGGAACGCTGATTATCATATCAATATCAATCTGCAGATGAACTACTGGCCGGCGGAGGTCACCAATCTGGCCGAAACCCATGAGCCCCTTTTCCGCTTTCTGGACGCCCTCCGGCCCTTGGGGCGCGTTACCGCCCGCGATACCTGGGGCGCCAACCGGGGCTTCGTGGTCCACCATACCACCGATGTTTGGCACTTCACCGCTCCCATTGGCCGACCCCAATACGGCCTGTGGTCCATGGGGGCCGGTTGGGCCAGCCGCCACCTCTGGGAACACTACCTCTACGGCGGGGACCGGGAATTTCTGGGCACCACGGCCTATCCCATCATGAAGGAGGCGGCCGAATTTTTCCTCGACCATCTGGTGGCCCATCCCCGCACCGGGGAGCTGGTTTCGGGGCCGTCCACTTCACCTGAGAACCGGTTCTACACCCCGGACGGCCAGGTGGCCCATTTGACCATGGGACCGGCCATGGACCAGCAGATCATCGCCGATGTGTTCGCCTTCACCCGGGAGGCCGCCGAGGTTTTGGGCACGGATTGGTGGTTTCGTCGGGAGCTGGGCCGGGCCCTGGATAAGCTGGCGCCCACCCGCATCGGACCCGACGGGCGTCTCATGGAATGGCCCGAACCCTTTGTCGAAGTGGACCCGGGGCACCGCCACATCTCCCATCTTTATGCTCTCCATCCCGGCAATCAGATCACCCCCCGGGGCACACCCCAGCTGGCCGAGGCGGCCCGCAACACCCTCGAATACCGGCTGGCCAATGGTGGTGGGCACACCGGCTGGAGCCGGGCCTGGATCATCAATTTCTGGGCACGTCTGGAAGATGGGGACCGGGCCTGGGAGAATTTCCAGGCACTCCTGGCCCAGTCGACGCTCCCCAATCTTTTCGACACCCATCCCCCGTTCCAGATCGACGGCAACTTCGGTGG
>JAZFUS010000163.1:0-5934 GCA_036447315.1 Dehalococcoidia bacterium | reverse complement strand
TGCCGAAATCCGGGGGATACATCTCCCCGGCGGAGGGGTGAAACACCAGGTCGGTCCCCACCCCTTCCAGGAGACTTAAGTCCCGCTTCAGGTCGCGGGGGTAGCGCTCCAGGTCCTCCTGGGGGCCGAACTGGGTGGGATTGACGAAGATGCTGACCGCAACCGCGGCATTTTCGGCCCGGGCCCGGCGCACCAGGGCCAGGTGGCCGTCATGGAGATAGCCCATGGTGGGCACAAAGCCCACGGGGCCCCCCTGCCGCCGTCTCCAGTCCCTGTAGCGGGCGATGGTCCGGGCTAGCTCCATCTCTTCACCCGGCGGGGAACTGGCGCTCCAGCTCTGCCACGATCTCCCGGTCGATGGTATAGCTGTGTTGGGGGGTGGGGAAGGCGCCCTCCCGGACCTCCCGGATATATTCGGCAAAAGCGCCCTTCATAATCTCGGCCAGGTTGGCATACTGCTTGGCGTGCCTGGGGACGAACTCCTGGTAGGCCCCCAGCAGGTCGTGAATCACCTGCACCTGGCCGTCGCAGCCCGGCCCCGCCCCGATGCCGATGGTGGGAATGGTGACGGACCGGGTTATGAAGGCGGCCAGCTCGAAGGGCACGCTCTCCAGCACGATGGAGAACGCCCCCGCCTCCTCCAGGGCCCGCGCATCCTTGACCAGTTGCAGGGCCTGGTCCGGGGTCTTGCCCCTGGCCTTGAAGCCGCTGAGCTGATGGATGGACTGGGGGGTGAGCCCGATGTGGCCCTGGACCGGGATGCCGCAGCCCACTATCTGGCGGACCTTCTCGGCCACTGTCTCTCCCCCCTCCAGTTTCACCGCCTGAGCCCCGCCTTCCTGGATAAAGCGCCCGGCGTTACGCAGCGCCTCCTCCATGCTTACATGGTAGGTCATGAAGGGCATATCACCGATTATCAGGGCCTGCTGGGCGCCCCGGACCACCGCCTTGGTATGGTGGAGCATGTCGTCCATGGTCACCGGGAGCGTGGAGCTGTAGCCCAGCATGACCATCCCCAGGCTATCCCCCACCAGTATCAGGGGCACCCCGGCCTCGTCTACCAGCTTGGCGGTGACGAAGTCATAGGCGGTGAGCATGGGGACCTTCTCCCCTCTCTCCTTCATCTCCCGTATCTCGCCGATGGTCATACGCATGGGTCACCTCCTTATAGTCGCCGATGAAAAATCCTCTGGGGTCCATGAGCCTCAGGGGCAGCAGCTCCTCCAGGGTTGGGGGTGGGACCTCCTCGACCTTCGGGGCCACCTTGAGTTCCCAGCCGCAGCCATCCCGGACCCGCTCTATCCTGTCCTCCAGGGTCCCGGCCCCATTATGGGGCTCGCGGGGGGACGTGCCGGGAGGCAGGCAGGCCACCAGGCTGAATTCGAGATCGTCTCCCAGCTTTTCGAAGACCGCCAGGTCGGAGACCAGGGTCTTTATGCGCTCCCCGGGGAAGGTGATGTAGGGCACCTGTTCCAGGAACCTGTCCCGGGACTGGCGAAGGGTGATCACCGTCTCCCGGCTGTTTACGGCGTCGTTCCCTCCCCCGGAGCCCACCAGGTAGGTGCGCTCGGTGCGGGTGGCGTTGACGTTTCCATGCCTGTCGATCTGGCCCGCCCCCAGGGAGCTGATACACCGGTTCCCCTCCCCCCCGACCACCATGCCATAGACCTCGACACACCCCGCCAGGAGCTTGCAGGTGGGCACATGGACGGTACTGGTGAGGGTGGGGTCGCCGGGCCGGGGCGTATAGCCCATCTGCCCCGATCCCACCAGGAGGTCGATGTGATGCCCCTGCTCTCGCAACAGAAAATAGGCCAGCCAGGCGGAAAGGGTGGAGGCCCCCGCCCCGGCCAGGATGGTCTGGTAGCCCATCTGAAGGGCCCTCTCCTTTATCCGGCGGGCGGCGGTGACTATCATGGCCTCGGCGCCGTTGTACTCCGGCGAGGAGGAGACCTCCCGGGCCAGCTCCCGGGCCTCTCGCTCCCAGGCCCCCGGTTGCCCCCTCTTCCGGAGGGTGTCGACCCTATCCTCCCCCAGTTTCCTCAGGTATCCCTGGTGGTCCCCCGCCCCCAGCACCCATTCCTCAATCCATTCCTGAAAGGCCCGGTCATCCCCGCTCGCCCGGCGCAGGTCGATCATGAAATCGTAGTCCTCCCGGTATCCCTCCCCTTCCATGGGCCCGCAGGGGGCGATGCCCCAGGGGTGGGCCCCCAGGGGGGCCAGGGATACCGAGTTTACCAGATAGCCGGGGAGCTTGACCCAGTGTGAATGCCGGCGCAGGAAATCGGCGGTGACTATCTTCTCCACCGTGACCACCGCCCCCCTCCGGGCGGCCCGGGCTCCCCAGAGCTCCTCATAGGGGGGGAACAGGATGGTATTTCCATAGGGGTCGGCGGCCCAGCCGTGGACCAGGGAGACATCGGGCGCCAGGGCCTTGACCAGCCCGACCTTCTCCCCGCCGCCGAAGGGGTCCTCCATCTCCTGAAAGGATTCATGGTTCTCCTCGGCCATGGTGCTGCCCAGGATGGACTTGGTGGGCAGGAAACCCACCCCCATGGCCGCGGCCATGAACCGCTGCTGGAGGGAATAGAAGGACCAGTTCTCTATCTCCACTGTCCCGTCCCGGTATCCGTGCTGAATGGGGCGGATGGGTCCGGGGGTGGGATAGAGGTGGGAGCAGTTGGTGGTGATTATCTTCTTCACCAGCCCGCCGAAGACGGGGGCTATGGCGTGGTTGCCCAGGGCGTAGCAGATAAACGTAAGCCCGGGCCGGGTGCCCCAGAACCGGCGGGTGAGCTCCATCAGGGCGGCATGGGCCTCCTTGTGGAACTGCACCCCCATCCCCGGCTCCACGAAGCGGCGGATGGCCTCCTCCAGGCTCATCACCTTGTTTCGCCCCTCGTTCTCCCGGAGGGCGAAGGTGCTCTCTAAAATTGCGTCAATATGTGGGTTCTTTTTCATGCCCGTCGTCGATGGCTCTGTCCCGCCACCCCCCTCGCCGGCCCTCACTGCCAGAGGGCGAGGGACCCCCTCTCCAGGATGCGGTTGGCGGCATCCACATATACCAGCCGGGGCTCCTGGGTCCGGGCCTCCTCCTCGGGGACGCTGGTATAGGAGAGAATGATCACCGTATCATCCCGGGCCACCAGGCGGGCCGCCGCCCCGTTGATGCCCACCTCTCCCGAGCCCGGTTCCCCGGGGATGGCATAGGTCTCCAGCCGGGCCCCGTTGTTGATATCCACCACTGCGACCATCTCGTAGGGCAGGATGTCGGCCGCCTCCATGAGGCGGCGGTCGATGGTGATGCTGCCCTCATATTCCAGGTTCACCCGGGTGACCCGCGCCCGGTGAATTTTGCTCTTGAGCATGGTTCTCATGGCTTCCATATCCTCCTATATTGGGCTACTTGGATTTTAATAGTCCCCTCATCTCCTCGGCCCGGGCCTCGTCTATCTTGCCCTTGCCCAGGGCTATGGGGATGGTGTGAAGGCCCAGCTCCCGGTAGATGGGGAGGGTGTCCGGGGCCGATGCCTCCAGGGCGCTCAGGTGCTTCCGGATGGTGCCCAGGTCTCCCCGGGCGATGGGCCCGGTCAGGCAATCGGGCAGCCCCACGTTCTTGAGGTTGTTGAGGGTGCCCTGGAGCAGGGGCATCAGGGCGGCGATGGCCTGGGGCGGGGACGACCCGAACCCCGCCCACAGGTCCGAGGCCAGCTTTTCCAGGGTTACCAGGTAGTTGCAGGCGATCACCGCCGAGGCGTGATAGAGGACCTTGTCTCCCGGCCCCAGCTTCACCCAGGGTCCCTCCAGGGCCCCGGCAATCCCTTTGAGCTCCTTAAGGATTGGCCCCTCCCCCTCCAGGGCGAAGGTGGAGCCGGGGAGGTTGTCGATGGCCTGGTCGATATTGGCGAAGGTCTGGAGGGGGTGCATGGCCCCCACCCCCGCCCCGGCCAGCCGGGCGGTCTCTAAGATGTCCAGGGAGGCCACCCCGCTGCAGTGGACCACCATCTTTCCCGGCCCCCACCGGAGGGCGGCCACCACGGGGGCGATAAGGTCATCGGGGGTGGTGACGAAGACCATCTCGGCTGCCTCCATCACCCCCTGGTTATCGTCCAGGGCCCGGCAGCCGTCCACCCTCCCGGCCAGGTCTCGGGCCGAACCAGGGCTGCTCCCGGAGGCGGCCGCCACCGCGTATCCCCTCCGGGCCAGGGTCACCGCCAGGGCGGTGCCCACGGTTCCCGCGCCGATAAACCCGACTTTAAGCATCAGGCCCGCACCCTCCGTTTTCCGGCTATTTCCCCGACGGACGGTATGCCCCCCAGTCCCTCCGCCCGTCTCACCGCCCGGACCACGGCCTGGGCCACTACCTCCGCCGCCACCGAGCCCAGCACCGTAAGGTCCGCGGACTCCTCCCCCAGGGAGAGGGCGAATACCGTGTCGCCGTCCTGCATGGTATGGCAGGGCCTTATGGCCCTGGCCAGTCCATCCTGGGCCATCTGGCAGAGCTTGTTGGCCCCCTCTTTGTTGAGCCCGGCATTGGTGGCCACCACCGCCAGGGTGGTGTTGAGGGAGGTGAGACTCAGGTCCACGGCTCCCTGCTTCAACAGCTCCAGTGTGTTCAGGAATCCCCGGTCCCCCCGGGGGCCGGCCACCGTTTTGCCGGTCTCCGGGTCCACGATATCGCCGAAGGCGTTGACCGCCACCAGGGCGGCCACGATGATCCCATTCCCTATGGTCTGGCTGGCCATCCCCAGGCCGCCCTTGACGGCCTTTTCCATGCCCAGGGCCTTGCCCACGGTGGCCCCGGTGCCCGCCCCCAGGCTGCCCTCCCCTTCCCCGTGGTCCGAGGCCGCCAGGGCGGCCCGATAACCCTCCTCGGCGCCGGGTCTCACCGCGGCGCTGCCTATGCCCAGATCGAAGAGCGCGGCGGCAGGGACGATGGGCACCCGGCCCGCTTTCGTCTCCAGCCCGCAGCCCCTCTCTTCGAGGTACCGCATCACCCCGCCGGCGGCGTCGAGCCCGAAGGCGCTGCCCCCGCTGAGGACGATGGCGTGCACCCTCTCCACCAGATTTATGGGGCGCAGGATATCGGTGTCCCGGGTCGCCGGGGCCGAGCCCCTCACCTCGCCACCGGCCACCGCCCCCTCGGGACAGAGGACCACGGTGCACCCCGTGACGGCCTGCCGGTCATCCCAGTGGCCCACCTTGATCCCGGGGACATCGGTTAGAGCTCCTGCCACTGTCCTCTCCTATAAATAGAAAAAGCCTTCTCCACATGCCGAGAAGGCTTTGGTGAGCACCGCTCCATGCCAGCCGTCTCGGTCATGCCTGATCCAAGCAGCTATTGCTTTAGGCCCGAAAAAATACCCCTTGGCTCACCGCCCCTGGGGGTCGATGGCACGGCCATTATAGCGGTTTTTTTTCAGTTGTCAAGGGGTTGTAGCTGGGATGGAATTGACAAGGGCAAATGGTTCGGAGTAGAATTCGTCGGTCCCATGATAAAAGCGAATTATTTCATGGCGGTGGCCTCGACCCTGTTGGGGGTCCTCATCCTCTATACGGCCTTTCAGCGGGGGGGAGTTTCCCCCACGGTGGGCGGCGTTTTCGGGGGCCTCCTTTTGGTGAATGGCGCCGTGCGCCTCTGGGCGGCCAGGGCCCAGGCGTCCCGGGTGGCCAGGAAGGACGATAGTGACTGAAGGTTGGCATCGCAGGCCCGGGGATAGGGTAATCCGCGTTCACCGGACCGAGACCTACCGCCTGCGCCGCGTGCTGGGCATACCGGCCCTCTACAGCGCCGGCTATGGCAATGTGGGTTCCTCTATCTACTACGCCCTGGGGGTGGTGGCCCTGGTGGCCATGGGGGCTACCCCCGTGGCCCTGGGCATAGCCGGCATCTTCTTTGTCTTCACCGCCCTGACCTATGCCGAGGGCTCCGCC
>JAZFUS010000162.1:0-8861 GCA_036447315.1 Dehalococcoidia bacterium | reverse complement strand
CTGCACGATGACGGAGGGATTGCCCGGTATATATTTGCCCAGGTGTCGCGCAACCAATCGGGCGTAGGCATCATAGCCGCCTCCGGGTCCGAAGCCCACGACTATGGTGATGGTCTTGCCCTCATAGAAGGGCTTGGCGGCAGGCGCTGGCGCCGGAGCGGGTGCGGGCGCCGGGGCCGGGGCCGGGGCCGGCTTGGGGGCCGGAGCCGGGGCCGGCGCAGGCGCAGGCGCTGGCGCAGGCCTGGGGGCCGGTGCCGGCGCAGGTGCCGGAGCGGGTGCGGGCGCCGGAGCCGGCTCCGGGGCCTTGGAGCAGGCGGTAGCCAGCAACGCTGTCAGGAGGAATCCGATAAGAATCCATCGCTTTTTCATTGTTCCCCTCCGCTGGGCATAGAGCCCGTTTATTGGTTAACCCCGGTCATGGCTCTGAAGGAACTTCAGCTTTCAGAGGTAATACCAGAAATCGCACCGTTTCCGAAGTTGCCTAGTAGTATAAAAGGAAGGAAACGGAGATGTCAAGGGGGTGCGGCTCAGATGATTCGCTTTAGCCTCGGGTTGGGGGTGCGGCCGGGGAGGCGGCCGCGCTTGGCGATGGGCCTGCCCCCCACTTCATGGAGGTCGGCGGTGAAGTCGATGGGCCTGGCCCCCGAGATATAGCTCCCCACACCCAAACCATCCACCGGGGCGCCGCTCTCCAGAAGGTAGCGGATCCGCTCCGGGTCGAGACCCCCGCTGACCATGATTTTAACATCCTGGAAGCCGCCCAGGTCCAGGTGGGCTCTAGTCTCCTTGACCAGGTCGGGCGTAACCCGGCCCCGCTCCACGGGGGTATCCAGCCTGACCCCCTGAAGCCTGCCCTGGAGGGCCTGGGCCACCCTCAAACTCTCCTCCACCTCGTCCTTAAAGGTATCCACCAGGGAGATACGGGGCACCTCCGGGGGCATGTGTTTATCGAAAGCCAGAGTGGCCAGAGGGGTATCCCCGTAGATGAGGACCAGGGCATGGGGCATGGTGCCCGACGCCTCCACCCCGGCCAGGGCCGCCCCCGCCGGGCTGGAACACCCGGCACAGCCCCCCACTATGGCGGCATAGTCCATAACCCCGGCTATCAGGGGATGGACATGCCGCACCCCAAAGCTGGTGATGGGTACTCCCCGGGCCGCCTCCACACACTCCCGGGCGGCCGTGGCCCAACCACTGCCCTGGGCCAGGATGCCCAGATAGGCCGTTTCATAGAGGCCATAGCTCTGGTAGGGGGCGGTGATGCGCAGCACCACCTCCTTACGCTCCATGGTTTCCCCCTCAGCCAGGGCCCAGACCTCAGCCTGTGGTGGTAAGACCCGGATGAGCAGGGCCTTTACCTCCTCTATGCCGCAGAGAAGCCCCGCCCGGCTGGGGAACACCTCCATGGTGGCCACCGGGTCCAGTCCCTCCCTCTTGAGGATGTCCACTGCCCGGGCGAAGTAGATGTCCGCCGACTCCCCCGAGACAATGGATTCCGGTATCTCAAATTCAGGCCGGGCCATTTTGCACCCCCGTTATCTTCACCCCCAGGACCTTCTCCATGTGCTCCAGCGCGAAGCCGTGCATCCGGTCGTCAAAGGAGGCCACACAGTCCGCGGGCACCTCCACCGGGTAGTCCCGGTTGCGGGCATCGGCCGCGGTATGCATGACGCAGATATCGGTGCACACCCCGCACACGATCAGCCGTTCCGCACCCAGCTCCTCGAGCCTTTCCGCCAGGGGGGTGCCGTAGAAGGCGCTGTACCTTCTCTTGGGCATCACCTCCCCCAGATCCCCCAAATAGGAGGCCAGTTCGGGGATGACCTCCACCTCGGGGGTCCCCTCTACACAGTGGCGAGGGAACATCTCAAACTCCAGGTCATCGGGGCGGTGATGGTCGCAAAGGAAGATAAGCCTTGAGCCCCGGGCCAGCTCCCGCTCCAGGAGGCTCTGCACCCGGGGAATGATAGCCCGGGCCTGGGGGCCACAGTACAGGGGATAGCCCTCCTCCAGAAAGCCGCGGAGCATATCCACTATCAGGACCACACCGGCCATAGCACCTACCCTTTCCCGAGCTACCCTTCCCGGGACCGGACCCGGGAGCGATGCGGGGCATAGGACCTGAGCCTCATCCTGGCCAGCCCCAGGATATCGTCCATGACCGTCCTGCGGATATTGACCCGGCTATCGGCGTCCTCCTGCCAGGCCACGGGCAGCTCCCTGATCCTGTAGCCCGTCTTATCCGCCAGGATGAGGAGCTCGGAATCGAAGAACCAGCCCTGGTCTTTGACCAGAGGGACAAGCTCCTGAGCGGCCCGGCGCCGGGCGGCCTTGAAGCCACATTGGGCATCGTGAAAGCGGGTGAAGAACGTGGCCCGAATCAGCAGATTATAGAGGCGGGACAGGGCCTCCCGCTTGAGCGAGCGCCGCACCCGGGAGCCGGGCAGGAGGCGGGAGCCGATGGCCAGGTCATAGCCTTCCTCGATGGCCTGGATGAGCCGGGGAAAGGCCGCCAGGTCGGTAGAGAGGTCCACATCCATATAGCTTACGATGTCGGCCCCCGACTGCAGCCAGGCCTGGCGCAGGGCCCGTCCCCTGCCTTTGAGGTCCAGATGGATATGGGTCACGTCGGAGTATTCCCGGGAGAGGGCCTGGGCCACGGCCAGCGTCCCGTCGGTGGAGCCGTTGTCGACGATGACGATGCCCCACTTCTGAGGCAGGCATTCGGCAAGGAAACGGCGCAGGACAGTGATGCTGCGGGGCAGCGCCAGCTCTTCATTATATACAGGAATGGCTATGTCCACCGTGGTCATGTCGCTACCGTTGGGACCCCGGATTGCAGGCTTTCTTTCAATACCTGGGCGACCCGGAAGGGATCGCTGGAGACCACGCTGGCGGCATAGAGCTCCATGGTGCCGATGTCGCAGGAGGTACTTGTGGGATCGCCCCGGTCCACCACCCGGGCCACCACCGGGTGGCCGCTCCAGTCTTCCTCGACGTCGTCCAGGGGTGGGGTGATCACGGCCAGATTGAAGTTGGTGACGAACATCCGGTCCCGGTAGCAGGCCAGCACCTCGAAGACGCGCTCCTTGAAGGAACGGTCCAGTTTCTCTCCCACCAGCACGATCTCTTTTTCCTTGGTGGGAGTCAGATACGCCATGACCCGGACACCCCCCTTCTCCACGCCCAGGCCCAGGGCATCGTGGATCCGGTAGATGTCATCGAAATAGCCGGTACCGTGCTTCTGCCGATATTCCACGGATGCCCGCCGCAGAGCCTCGATCTTGCCGTAGTGGCGGTCCCGGCTCAGGGTCACCTGGGCATGGCCGTGGGCCAGAGAGGCGCCGGCCCTTTTCAGGCAGTTCCACAGGAAGAAATAGTATTTGGCCGCGGGGTCATGGGCATGGGCCCGTTGCGCCCATTTCCAGCCCGTATCCAGGTAATCGATAATCCTCTCCCGGGTGAAGTTAAGGGGGTTATGCTCCGGGAAGATTATAATACCGTGAAAGCCATCATATTTGGCGATATTGCTGGCGGTGAGGCAATATTTGCCGTGCACGCGCCCAAAGACGTCCTCCGGGGTGCTGGACAGGGGGGTATCCAGAGGGTCGCCGGTGAGGTGGACATCGATGACCTGGGCCTCCACCGCCAGCCTCTGGCTATACTCGATGGGACGGGAGGCCCTGAGCCGGTTGAACAGCGTCTCCTCAAGTGTAATCAGGTTGGTCACCTTGATGATCTTCTGGCTTCGGACCGCCGCCACCGAGCCGAACAGTTGCTCGATCCAGGGGGTCATCTCCGGAGGAGGGTTGAGCTCACCGATGGCGACACTGACCCGGAAGAGGCGATCGAAAAGCTGCCTCTCCCCCTCCGGCAAGGACTCCAGGAGCAGGTCGAGATCGGCGATGCCAAGCCCGTCTAAACTCACAGTCAATCCCTCCAGATCAGTGCTTGAAGTGGCGCGCCCCGGTGAAGACCATGGCCAGGCCCCGGCGATCGGCCGCCTCGATCACCATCCCGTCTTTCACCGATCCGCCGGGCTGAATAACGGCGCCGACGCCACCCTCAGCCGCCAGTTCCACGCCATCGGCAAAGGGGAAGAAGGCGTCGGAGGCCAGCACCGCACCCTTGGCTCCCTCTCCGGCCCTCCGGAGGGCCAGCTCCACGCTGACCACCCGGCTGGGCTGCCCCGCCCCCATCCCCAGCAGGGTCCGGTCCTTGGCGATGACAATAGCATTGGACTTGATATGCCTGGCCGCCCGCCAGGCGAAGAGGAGGTCCTGAAGCTCCTCCGGAGTGGGCTGACGCCGGCTTACCGTGCGGGGTGAAAGCTCCCCATCCTGCACATGGTCCGGGCTCTGCACCAGAAGGCTGCCCCGGACCCGGCGCAGGTCCGCCAGCTCAGGCCCCGGCCCGGTGCCGGCCGTCACACCGTGGGCCAAGATCCTCAGCCCCGATTTACGTTGCAGCAGCTCCAGCGCGTCGGGGTCATACTCCGGGGCAATGATCGCATCGTAGTGTGTCTTATCGATCTCCCGGGCAGTGGCCATGTCCAGGGTCCTGTTCAGGGCCACGATCCCCCCGAAGGCGGCCACAGGGTCGCCGGCCAGGGCCCTCCGGTAGGCCTCCACCATGTCCTGGTTACTGCACAGGCCACAGGCGTTGGTATGCTTGATGATGGCCACCGTGGGCTCCGCAAAATCGCCGGCCACCACCATGGCCGAGTCCAGGTCCAGGATATTGTTGAACGATAGTTCCGGACCCCCCAACTGCCTGGCTCCGGCCAGGCCGGCGGAGGTGACAGGGGTCCCGGTCACCTCCCTAAAATAGGCCGCCTCCTGATGGGGGTTCTCCCCATAACGGAGATCGGAGCTCTTCTCCAGGGCGATGGTCATCTCCCGGGGGAAGCCGCTCTCACCCTGCCTCAGGTATTGGGCAATAACCGTGTCATAAAGCGCCACGTGCTGAAAGGCCTTACCGGCCAACTTTTTTCGGGCCGCCTCATCCACCCCACCCCCCCCCAGTTTTTCCACCACCGTCCCGTAGTCCGCGGGATCGACCACCACCAGTACATGGGGGAAGTTCTTGGCCGCCGCCCGGATCATGGTGGGTCCCCCGATGTCGATGTTCTCCAGGGCCTCCTCCAGGGTCACCCCCTCGCGGGCGATGGTCTGGCGGAAGGGGTAGAGATTTACCGCCACCAAATCGATGGTCTGGAGACCGTTCTGGGCCAACTCCTCCATATGCCCGGAGACATCCCGGCGGGCCAGGATACCCCCATGGACAGCCGGGTGCAGGGTCTTGACCCGCCCCCCCAGGATCTCGGGAAAGCCGGTAATATCGGAGATGCCATGCACCTCCACCCCGGCCCCCTCCAGGGATTTCTTGGTACCCCCGGTGCTGAAAAGCTCAAACCCGCGCCCAATAAGGCCCCGGGCAAAATCATCTATCCCTTCTTTGTTATAAACACTGAGAATGGCGCGCACGGAATCCCTCCTCCTAGATTATAGTTACCTGGTCCTCGCTCACCTGCTCCACCACCCGGCCCACATATATGGCCTGGGGGAGCATGGCCCGGAGCTCATCCTCACGGCGAGAGTCACAGAAAAGGACCATGCCTAACCCCATATTGAAAACCCTGAACATCTCCCTCCGGTCGATCCCGCCCCGTTCCTGGACCAGGGAAAAGATAGCCGGCACCGGCCATGAGCCCCAGTTCAAGACCACCGCCAACCCCGGCGGTAAAATGCGAGGTATATTGCCCTCGAGGCCCCCCCCGGTGATATGGGCCATCCCCTTGATCAGGGGCAGCGCCTCCTGGAGGTCCTGGTAGTAGCAGCGGTGAGGCTCCAGAAGCTCCTCCCCCAGAGGGCGGCCCAGCTCGGGAAAGGACCGCTCCAGGACCGAGGCATCCCCGGCGAGGTCAAAAACCTTCCTCACCAGGGAGTAGCCGTTGGTATGAAGCCCGCTGGAGGGCAGGCCCAGGATGCCGTCTCCGGGCAGAATAGCGCTGCCATTTAATATCCGGTCTTTCTCCACCACCCCCGTAATGAAGCCCACCAGCTCGCAGTCCCCCGGGCCATAGACCCCGGGCATCTCCGCCGTCTCCCCCCCGATGAGGGCGCAGCCGACCCCGAAGCAGGCCCGGGCCACCCCGGCGACCACAGACTCCACCACCCGGGGGTCGAGCTCGCCCATGGCCACATAGTCCAGCAGGTAAAGGGGCTTGGCGCCCGTGGTAAGGATGTCATTGACACAGTGATGGACCAGGTCCACGCCGATGGTATCATACCGCCCCATAGCCCGGGCGACCACTATCTTGGTGCCCACCCCGTCACAGCTGGCCACCAGCGCGGGCTCCCGGTAGCCTTTCAGCTCGAAGAGGCCCGCAAATAGTCCCGGGCCGCTGATGACCTCGGGGCGAAGGGTACTGAGGGAAAGCCTCTTGATGGACTCCCGGACTCGAGAGCCGGCCTCCAGATCGACCCCGGCGGCGCCATAGGTTTCCTTATCGGGCCTGGGCTTCATTCCCTTTCCAGTGCCTCTTCCTTGAAGGAATCCGTCTCCAGGGTCAACTTATCCATCATATCCAACTGCACCGGGATGGCATAGTCCCCGGTGAAGCAGGCCGTGCAGAAAATATCCTTGGGAAGGCCCACGGAATCGACAAGGCCCTCCAGAGTGAGATAGCCCAGGGAATCCGACCCGATGGCGTCGCGTATCTCGTCGACAGTCTTCTGAGCAGCTATGAGCTCCCAGCGCGTGGCCATATCCACACCGAGGAAACAGGGATAGCGGATGGGAGGGGCACAGATTCGCAGGTGCACCTCCAGGGCACCGGCCCGCCGCAGCAGGCTGACCACCCGCGGAGTGGTGGTGCCCCGGACGATGCTGTCATCCACCACCACCACCCGTTTCCCCCCCAGTATCTCGGGCAGAGGGTTGAACTTAAGCTGCACGCCCAACTCCCGGAGGGGCTGATCGGGTTCGATGAAGGTGCGTCCCACATACCGGTTCTTTATCAATCCCTCGGAGAAAGGGATGCCCGATTCCCGGGCATAGCCGATGCCGGCGGGGGTGGCCGAATCGGGGACCCCTATCACCAGGTCCGCGTCCACGGGATGTTGCCGGGCCAGGTTTCTGCCCATGGCCTCCCGGGCAGGATAGAGAAGCCGGCCCTGAATCGTACTGTCGGGGCGGGCAAAATAGATATATTCAAAGATGCACAGGGCCTTCTTCTGGGACGGCTCGACGAAGCTCTCGACGCCGGCGGCGTCGATAACGACTATCTCTCCGGGCTCCACCTCCCGGAGGAACCTGGCCCCGATATGGTCCAGCGCACAGGACTCCGAAGCCAGGACCCAGCCCCCTTCCACCGACCCCATGCACAGAGGGCGCACTCCCAGGGGATCGCGCACCGCTATAAGGGTATCCCGGGTCATGATCACCAGGGAATAGGCCCCCTCCAGGCGGCGCATGGTAAAGCGGATCTTTTCCTGCCAGGAATCGCCCGGGGCGGCCAGAATAAGGTCGGCAATGATCTCGGAGTCGGTGGAGGTGTGGAAGCTGTAGCCCAGATCGGCAAGCTCCTGACGCAGAAAGGCGGCATTGATGATGTTGCCATTGTGGCCCAGGGCCAGTTGGACGCGATTGCCGTTGACGAGAATGGGCTGGGCATTGGCCTGACGGCTGGAACCGGTGGTGGAATAGCGCGTATGGCCGATGGCGATCTCACCCCGAAGGCTGCTCAGGATGTCTTCATTAAAGACCTGAGCCGTCAGGCCCATCCCGCTGTGGACCCGGATCCGCTTACCATCGGAGGTGGCTATTCCGGCGCTTTCTTGCCCCCGGTGCTGGAGGGCAAACAGCCCGAAAAACGTAAGCCTGGCCACGTCCACACTGGGGGCGTAGACTCCGAATATTCCACAGGCCTCATGCCAAAGCCGGTCCAAAACAGCTCTGCCCTCAAGGGGTATTATAGCCCATCCGCCCCGGCGAATCAACGGGGAGCATTGAGAACAATATGGCCCGAGCCCCAGCCCTGTTGCACGGGGGCCCTATGGTTGCTATAATTAACCTGCATTAATCTAAAAGGCCGGGCCCCTGGGTTGGGGCTCGGCCTTGAGCGCTCTTTCCGGTTAACCAGTCCGGTTGACCCTTTCAAGCCCCCGAATTATGAGATGGGCCGGGGGGGGGCGCGGCTTGACTTTTACGGGTCTCACGGCTATACTACCACGAGCCCTTATCTTTCAGGCTGGCGCAGGATTGCCCGAGTGGCGCAATGGTAGCGCAACCGACTTGTAATCGGTAGGGTGGTGGGTTCGAATCCCCCCTCGGGCTCTTTTCGAGCCAAGAGGAAAGTTCGAAGGGGGAGGGGTGCCGGAGTGGTTAATCGGAGCAGACTGTAAATCTGCCGCCCTAAGGGCTACGTAGGTTCGAATCCTACCCCCTCCACCAGATAAAGAAGAGAGGTTGCCCACATAGCTCAGTTCGGTAGAGCACGTTCTTGGTAAGAACGGGGTCACCAGTTCGAATCTGGTTGTGGGCTTTGAGTACAGAGGAGGAAACAGGCAGAGATGGCCAAGAAGAAATTCGTGCGGACCAAGCCCCACTGCAATGTGGGCACCATCGGGCACGTGGACCACGGCAAAACAACCCTGACCTCGGCCATAACCAGGGTGCTGGCTACGGCGAGCGGGACCGAATTCCGGGCCTTCGATTCCATCGACAACGCCCCCGAGGAGAAGGCCAGGGGGGTGACCATTGCCATCTCCCATATCGAATATGAGACCGAGAAGCGCCATTATGCCCATGTCGATTGCCCCGGCCATGCCGCTTATATACAGAACATGATCACCGGC
>JAZFUS010000161.1:0-6700 GCA_036447315.1 Dehalococcoidia bacterium | reverse complement strand
GAGCCCTCGCCGGATGCCTGTTTCTCCTCCGCGGAAGCAGTGTCCCGGCGGTTATCGGTGACGTAGAAGCCGCTTCCCTTGAAGATGACGGGCACCGCGCGCAGGACCCGCCGGGACTTGCCCGAGCAACGGGGGCATGTGGCTACCGGCTCGTCATCGAACCCCTGTCTGAGCTCGAATTCGAATTTACATAGATCGCATTCATAATCGTAGGCGGGCAAAGGCTTTACTCCTCAATACAAAAAGTGCTACTAAAGGTAACAGTTTACACTATTACGGCGCTTTAGGCAAGGCGGACCGCCCCTTCGCCGGGTTGACAAGGGGAGGGACAGAAGCTAAACTTTAGCCAGTTTCCCGAACGTCCGGACCCTGGTTTTGCTTCAGAATTCCCTTCCTCATCGGCCCCGCGGAGGGCCATGGGCCAGCCGGAAAAACGCGGGTTTCCCCGCTAAAGGAGGTAACCAACAAATGGCTGAAGGTTCTGCTATAACCGCTGAGATGAGCCAGGCCGTCGGTGTGGAATCAAAGGCGGTGGTCTATCCCATTGAAAAGGGGGCGGTGGCCAAGTTTGCCCGGGCCATAGGAGACCCCAACCCTCTTTTCCAGGATGAGGAGTATGCCCGCAAGTCCCGGCACGGGGGACTCATCGCCTCACCCACCTTCCCCGCCATGCTGCGCAACCCCGCGGTGAGCGACCAGGTCGTGAACTTCAAATCTCCCTTGAGCGGGATGCTCAATGGCGGGAACGAACTCGAGTATTTCCAGCCCATCAAGGTCGGCGATACTATCTCCGTGGTCGCCAAGCTGACCAATATCAAAGAGCGAACGGGGAAGATGGGGCGAATGCTGTTCTTCTTTGCCGAGGTCACCTATACCAATCAGCGGGGCGAGGTGGTGGTCAAGGCGCACCAGACCCTTATACGGCATGAGACGAAGGAGGGATAGGACATGGCCCAACAGGTCTACTACGAAGATGTCGAGGCGGGCACGGAGCTCCCTACCCTCGTCAAACAGCCCACGACCCAGCAGCTGGTCATGTGGGCCGGGGCCTCCGATGACTACTACCAGATCCACTACGACAAGGATTTTGCCCAGGCCAACCGCTTGCCCGGGGTGATCGTCCACGGTTGGCTGACCTTCTCCTTTGTAACCCAGCTGGTTACCGACTGGATTGGGGACGAGGGGACCGTGCGCAAGGTCGGCTGCAGCTACCGGGGCATGAACTTTCCCGGAGAGGATACCATCTGCAAGGGAAAGGTGACCAAGAAGTACGTGGAGGACGGGCAGCACGTGGTGGAGTGTGAGGTCTGGGCGGAGAACCCCCGGGGAGAGATCCTGGTCCCCGCCAATGCCACCGTCGTTCTTCCTTCAAAGGGCTAGGGCGCGAGGCCGGGGCACGAGGCCGGGGCGCCGGGTGGTTGGGGGGGCTCATTTCAAGAATATAACTTATGGAACCTGAAAAGGAGGATGATACCGCGATGGGAGATGGTCTAAAGGGCAAGAATGCCGTGGTCACGGGGGCCGGGAGGGGCATCGGGCGGGAGATAGCCCTGGCGCTGGGCCGGGAGGGGGCGAATGTTCTGGTCAACGACCTGGGCGCATCCATAACGGGCACCGAGGCCGCCGCCACCCCCGCCGATGAGGTGGTCGCCGAGATCAAGAAGATGGGGGTGAGCGCGGCGGCCAACTATGAGTCGGTAACCGATTTCGACGCCGCGGAACGCATCATCAAGGCCTGTGTGGACAATTTCGGCCGCATCGATATCCTGGTCAACGTGGCGGGAATCCTGCGCGACCGCATGCTGTTCAATATGTCGGAAGAGGAGTGGGACGCCGTTATCGCCGTCCACCTCAAGGGCACCTTCAATACCACCCGCCACGCCTCCCGCCTCATGAGGGAGCAAAAATGGGGGCGCATCATCAATACCACCTCCGATGCCTGGCGGGGCACGGTGGGCCATGCCAACTATGGCGCCGCCAAAGGGGGCATCGTGAGCTTCTCCTATGCGGTGGCCCGGGAGATGGGAAGATATGGGGTCACCTGCAACGTCATCTGCCCCATCGCCGCCACCCGGATGACCCTCAGCGACGAGGTGAAGGAGGGTTTCAAGAAACGCCTGGACGCCGGGCTGGTAACCAAGGAACGTTACGATGAGATCATGAGTATCCCTCCCCCGGAGTTCGTCCCCCCCGTAGCGGTGTATCTGGCTTCGGACCATGCCGTCGATATCAACGGCGCTGTCCTGGGCTGCGGCGGCGGCCGGGTGGCCCTCTATTCCGAGCCCGTGGAGATCCGGGGCATATACAAGGACCACCAGAAGGACGGGCCCTGGACCATGGACGAGCTCAAGGACCTGGTGCCCAAGACCCTTCTCACGGGTTATGTCAACCCTGCCCCGGTCCAGACCGAGGGGGCCAAAACTTAAGCCATGGGAGACCGGCTGCGCGGAAAGAGCGCCGTGGTCACGGGGGCCGGGAGGGGCATCGGGCGGGAGATAGCCCTGGCCCTGGCCCGGGAGGGGGCCAATGTGGTGGTCAACGACCTGGGCTCCGCCACCCCCGAGGGCGGGGAGCTGTCTCACTCCGCGGCCGATGAGGCGGTGGCCGAGATCAAGAAGCTGGGTGTGGGCGCGCTGGCCAACTATGACAATGTGGCCGATTTCACCGCCGCCGAGGGCATGGTCCGGGCCTGCGTGGAGGGTTTCGGCGGCATAGATATCCTGGTCAATAACGCGGGGATTCGCCGCCATCGCTTCATCGTGGATATGACCGAGGAGGACTGGGACGTCGTCATCGGCACCCATTTGAAGGGCGCGTTCAACCTGTGCCGGCACGCGGTCCCCCTGATGAAGGAGCATAAATACGGGCGGATCATCAATATCACCTCCCGCCAGTGGCTCAGGGCCGAGGGCATGGCGAACTATGCGGCGGCCAAGGGGGGGATCGTAAGCCTGACCTATGGCCTGGCCTTCGAGCTGGGGCAGTACGGGATAACCTGTAACGCCGTGGCCCCCCTGGCCCTCACCAGGGGCCTCCGGTTCAGCCTGCCCCGCTTCAAGAAGGTCTTCGAGGACGGGCTTATCACCCGGGAGCACTATGAGAGGCTGGTGAACCAGGCGGGCCCCGAGTTCGTGCCCCCCATCGTGGTCTATCTGGCCAGCGAGTACGGCGCGGGGGTAAATGGCCGGGTGTTCCACGCCGAGGGGGGCAAGGTGTCCCTCTTCTCCGTCTCGGAGGAGCAGCGGGCTATCTACAAGGACCATGCCAAGGACGGGCCCTGGAGCTTAGACGAGCTGATCGCTCTCATGCCCAAGACCCTGCTGGCGGAGTAAAGGAGGCCTTCCATGGGCGATAGGTTGAAGGGCAAGGTGGCCCTGGTCACGGGGTCCGGCCGGGGCATCGGCCGGGAGGAGGCCCTGGCGCTCTCCGCCGAAGGGGCCTGCTTGGTGATCAATGATTACGGGGTGGACCTGGAGGGGGCCGATCCCACCCCCGACCCCGCCGAGCGGGTGGTCGCCGAGATCCGGGAAAAGGGTGGGAAGGCCGTGGCCAATACCGATTCGGTGGCCGACTTCCAGGGGGCGAAACGCATGGTCCAGGCGGCCCTGGACAACTTCGGCCGCCTGGATATCCTGGTGAACAACGCGGGTATCTCTCAGCACCTCCTGTTCCTGGACATGACGGAGGCGGACTGGGATATCATGATAGCCGTGCACCTGAAGGGGACCTTCAATACCTGCCGCCATGCCGCGGAGGTCATGAGGGACCAGGGATATGGCCGGATCATCAATACCGCCTCCAGCCAGTGGCGGAACCCCGAGGCCCGGTCCAGCTATGCCGCCGCCAAGGGCGGCATCGTCAGCCTCACCTGGGACCTGGCCTGGGAGCTGAGAAACTACGGCATCACCTGCAACGCCATCGCTCCCATGGGGCAGACCCGGATGTACCAGGCCGCCGGGGCGTTCCATGAGGTAATGACCAAGGCCGGGCTCCTGCGGGCCAAGCGATTGGACGAGATCGAGGACCGCCCCGGACCCGAGTTCGTGCCCCCCATGGTGGTGTACCTGGCCTCGGACCTGGCCCCCCAGGTCACCGGCTGCATCTTCCGGGTGGGCGCGGGCAAGGTGGCCATATATTCCCATCCCACGGAGACCCGGGGCATCTACAAGGACTACCACGGGAAGGGGCCCTGGACCCTGGATGAGCTGGAGAAGCTCCTGCCCGGGACGGTCTTTGCCGGCGGGGTCAAGGCCCCGCATATTCCCCTGGAGTAAGCCCCCGGAGAGAGCCCCTGGATCGAGCCCCAGGAATAAGCCCCTGGAGTGAGCCCCTGGAATGAGCCCCTGGAATGAGCGAGGATAATTATTATGGCTGACCTTTTGAAGGATAGAGTGGCCGTGGTCACCGGGGCCGGGCGCGGAATCGGACGGGGGGAGGCCCTGGCCCTGGCCGCCCATGGTGCCCGGGTGGTGGTCAACGACCTGGGTGGGGCCAAAGGGGCGGGGGAGTCCGCCCAGGACCCCGCCGCGGAGGTGGTGGAGGAGATCAAGGCGGCCGGGGGCAGCGCCGTGGCCAACAATGATTCGGTGGCCACCTGGGAGGGCGCCGAGGGCATCATCCGTACGGCCCTGGACAATTATGGGCGCATCGATATCCTGGTGAACAACGCGGGTTTTCTCCGCGACCGGATGGTGTTCAACATGACCGAAGAGGAGTGGGATATGGTGGTGAAGGTCCACCTCTACGGCCACTTCTACTGCACCCGGTTTGCGGCCCCCCACATGCGCCAGCAGCGCTGGGGGCGGATAGTAAACACCTCGTCCCAGGCGGGACTGGGGAGCATGGGGCAGGCGAACTACAGCGCCGCCAAAGAGGGCATCGTGGGCCTCACCCGGACCGTGGCCCGGGACCTGGGGAGGTATGGGGTCACCTGTAATGCCGTGCGCCCCCGGGCCGGGACCCGGCTCACCCTGACCCCGGAGATCGAGGAGGCGGCGGCCCGGGCCCGGGCCCAGGGCCTGCCCACCATCGTGGATATCGATGAGCTCAAGGCCCTGCGACCCGAGGATGTGGCGCCCCTGGTGGTCTATCTCTGCTCCGAGGCGGCGGCGGACGTAAACGGGCGAGTTTTCCTCATCGGAGGCGGCACGATCTCCCTCTATCCCGAGCCCGAGCCTATCCGGACCCTCTACAAGGGGGAGGGGGGATGGGACGTGGCGGAGCTGATGGAGGTCATGCCCAGGACCCTGGCTAAAGATTTGGAGAACCCGGCGGCCCCTCAGGGCTGACGGCTTTCTGTAGACTCTGAAAAGGGCTCTGGAAGGGCTCTGAGGGGCTCTGGAAGGGACTCGGAAGGGCTCCGGAACGGCTACCGGGTTTCCATGAGCTCTTTCTTTGACCCCGCCTGCCGGTCCTGCCAGTCCCGGTGGAGGATATGCATCACCAGAAAGCGGTTTCCCGCCCGAAGGGTATGGCCCCGGGGAATAAAGCCGCACCTCTCAAAGCATTTCTGGGCCCGGAGGTTCCATTCCAGGGTGTGAAGCAGGACCTTCTGCAGGGGTATGGTGGCGAAGAGGTGCCCCAGGAGCAGCGAGACGGCCTCCGTCCCATAGCCCTTCGACCAGTAGGAGCGGACCCCGATAAGGATGCCCAGCTCCGCCTGCTCCAGGCCGGTGTCCACATCATAGTACATGCAGTTGCCGATGTGTGTCCCGCTCAGGGTCTCTATGGCGAACCGCCGTCCCCGGCCGGGCCGGGCCAGCTCCTCGTCCAGGGCCAGAACATACTCGGGGAAGGGCATGGCGGTGGGGGTGACCCCGTCCAGCTTGGCCAGCTCCGGGTTCCGGGCCCAGCCGAAGTCATTGAAGGCGTCCCCCAGCCTCTTGGGGCGAAGTCGCACCTTACCCCCGGTGAGCAATTTTTAAATCCTTCCCGCCGCCGTCGCGGCGGCCCAGCGCACGATCTCCACCTCGTTGCCGTGGCTCAATTTCCGGCAGGCTTCCTCCCAGGGGAACCACTGCACGGTGTCGAACTCTTCATCGTGAAGCTCCGGGGAGCCGCCCACCGGGGCCATCAGGTAGAAGTGCACCGTCTTATCGTAACGTACGCCCCCCCTGATGAACCGGTAGTGGGTGGCTCCGATCTCGGCCTCGATTTTGGGTTTCACCCCCGTCTCCTCCTCCACCTCGCGCCGGGCGGTCTCCTCCAGGCTCTCGCCGGGGTCCGGGGTGCCCTTGGGCAGGCCCCACTCCGGTGGTTGTCTCCGCCCACAGATCAGGACCTCTATCCCCCCCTTCGCCGGGCGGTATACCACTCCGCCGGCGGACACCTTTTGCTCTACGGGCGGCTCCATCTTCTTCATATTCATCTCTCGCTGACGGGGCTCCCGCCGGCGGGGCCCTCGACCGCGGCGCTCAAGATCAAGAGGACAGGGGGTCTTCGGCAAAATTCAGCTCCGACAGGGCCGCCTCCAACGCCTGCCGGACCTCGGGGGTGGCATCCTGTTGAAGCCGGTCCAGGAACACCATGGCCTCGCCCCCGCCGATCCGCCCCAGGGCGTCGATGGCGGCCAGCTGGACCTCATCGTCCCTATCCTGGAGCAGGGGGACCAGGCGGGCCACCGCCCGCTCATCGCCCAGCTCTCCACAGGCACCGGCGGCCTCAAAGCGTTTTTCGGTATCGGGGCTGGACAGCTCCTTGA
>JAZFUS010000160.1:0-5623 GCA_036447315.1 Dehalococcoidia bacterium | reverse complement strand
ATCCAGGGTTTCCGTGGCCGGCTTCATGGCCTCGGCATCGGACTTGCTCCCCATGACCACACCAATCTGGGCCATCATCCCTCCCTTTCGCCGATATCGGTACGAAAATGGCAGCCCTGGAAATGGACGGGGCCCAGGCCTTCATAGACCTTCCGGCGGGCGTCGGAAACGCCCTCGCCCAGGGCTGCCACCGTGAGCACGCGCCCTCCATCGGTAAGGATTACCCCGGGCCCTTCGCCCTGCCTGGTTCCAGCGTGAAAGACTAACATATTTTCGGCCAGCTTGTCCAGGCCGGTGATGGGAATTCCGGTCTCATACTCCCCGGGATAGCCCCCCGAGGCCATGACTACCCCCACACAGGCTTTTTCGTCCCACTCAATGTCGATCTCGTGTAGATTGCCGTTTACGACCGCCAGGAGGATGTCCAGCAGGTCGCTTTTCAGCCTGGGCAGGATGACCTGGGTCTCGGGGTCGCCGAAGCGGCAGTTGAACTCCAGGACCCGGGGGCCGTCCTCGGTCATCATAAAGCCGGCGTAGAGGACGCCCCGGTAGGGCATCCCCTCCCGGGCCATGGCCTGGACCACCGGCTCCAGGACGGTGCTCTGGAGGCTCCGGGCCAAATCCTGAGGGACGAAGCCGGGGGGACTGTAGCCGCCCATACCCCCGGTGTTGGGCCCCCGGTCGTTATCGAGGACGGCCTTGTAATCGCAGGCGGGCACCATGGGCACCACCGTCCGCCCGTCGGTGAAGGCCAGGAAGCTGGCCTCCCGCCCGAAGAGGCATTCCTCCACGATCACCCTGTCTCCCGCCTCACCGAACACTCTTTTCCCCAGGGTATCTTCCAGGGCGCTCAGGGCCTCCTCGCGGGAGCGGCACACCGTTACCCCCTTCCCCGCCGCCAGGCCGTCGGCCTTGACCACCAGGGGTGGGGGCTGGGACTCCACGTATTCCCGGGCCCGGGCCAGGGATGAAAAGGTAACGCCCCGGGTGGTGGGGATGCCGTATTTCTCCATCAGTTCCTTGGCAAAGGCCTTGCTGGCCTCGATCTGGGCGGCAGCCCGGGTGGGGCCGAAGATAGGTATGCCCAGGCCGTCGAAGTAGTCCACGATCCCCTCGGCCAGGGGGGTTTCGGGGCCGACCACCACCAGGCCGATTCCCTCCGCCCGGGCCGCCTGTCCCAGCTTCTGGAACTCGGAGGGGCGTAGCGGCAGGTTCTCGGCGATAAGGGCCGTGCCCGCGTTCCCCGGTGCCACATAGACCTTTTCCACCTGGGGGCTCTGGGCCAGCTTCCAGGCCAGGGCATGTTCCCGGGCCCCGGAGCCGACCACGAGTACCTTCATGCTTCCCTTTTCCCGGGGTGAGGGCAGGGGGCTCTCACTCCCACTCAATTGTCCCCGGGGGCTTGGAGGTGATATCGTAGACCACCCGGTTGACGCCGGCCACCTCGTTGACAATACGGCTGGAGATGCGGGCCAGGAGATCGTAGGGGAGGCGGGCCCAATCGGCGGTCATGGCGTCCTCGCTGGATACGGCCCGCACCGCCACCAGGTAGCCATAGGTCCGGTGGTCGCCCATAACCCCCACGCTGTGAACATTGGTGAGGACGGCGAAGGTCTGCCATAGCTGCTTGTAGAGCTTGGCCTTCTTGATCTCGTTCATCACGATCCAGTCGGCGGCCCGCAGGATGTCCAGCTTCTCCTCGGTGACCTCACCGATAACGCGGATGGACAGGCCCGGGCCGGGGAAGGGCTGGCGCCATACCATCTCCTCGGGCAGCCCCAGGGCCATCCCCACCCGGCGCACCTCGTCCTTGAACAGGTAGCGCAGGGGCTCCAGCAGCTTGAGGCGCATCCGGCTGGGCAGGCCGCCCACATTGTGGTGGGTCTTGATGGTGGCGGCTACCCCCCCTATCCCGGCACTCTCGATGACGTCGGGGTAAAGGGTGCCCTGGGCCAGAAAGTCCATCTGGCCCAGCCGGCCTGCCTCCTTCTCAAAGACCCGGATGAACTCCTCGCCCACCCGCTTCCGTTTCTGCTCGGGATCGGTAACCCCCTGCAGGCAGCGGAGGAACTGCTTGGAGGCATCGATATATTTTATGCTGCTCTTGAGATGGCGGAAGAATATGTTCAGGTTGCGTTCCACCTCATCTCGCCGCAGGAGTCCGGTGTTTACGAAGATGCAGGTGAGCTGGTCGCCGATGGCCTGATGGACCATGGTGGCCACCACCGCGGAGTCCACCCCGCCGGAAAGGGCGCACACGACCTTTTTCTTGCCCACCCGTTCCCGGATCTGTTGCACACTCTCCGCTACGAAGTTGGCGGGTGTCCAGTTGCCTTCACACCCGCAGATGTTGAAGAGGAAGTTCTTGAGCACTTCCGTCCCCTGGGGGGTGTGCGCCACCTCGGGATGGAACTGGAGGCCGAAGATTCGGTTATCGCTGGCCATGGCCGCCACCGGGGAGTTTTCCGTGTGGGCCAGGATGCGGAACCCGGGGGGCATCTTATCGATTTTGTCGCCGTGGCTCATCCACACGGGTACGGTGGCGGGGAGGTCGGCAAAGAGGGCCGAGTCCTCACTGCTGAGGTGCAGTACGGCATGGCCGTACTCCTTGTGGGTCCCCATGGCCACCTGTCCCCCCAGTTGGTGGGTGATTACCTGCATGCCGTAGCAGATGCCCAGAATGGGCAGGTGGGACTCATATATGTAGGGTGGGGCCATGAGGGCCCCGGGATCGTAGACACTGCCCGGCCCCCCGGAGAGTATGAATCCCTTGGGGTTGAGGGCGGCCACCCGCTCCGGGGGGGCATCGGGGGGGACAAGTTCGCAGTAGACCTGGCATTCCCGGACGCGCCGGGCGATGAGTAAGCTATACTGGGAGCCGAAGTCCACCACCACCACCGCCTCGCGGGCGGACTCGAGTGCCGGCTCCTTCAGAGGGATGGACTGCTCCCCGTGCTTCTCCTTGGCGATCTCCAGATAGGCGGAGACCTCTACATCGTCGCTGGCGGTGACCCGGGGTGCCATCCTTAAGCCTCCTTGGTACAGCTTATCCTTAGGTGTTTGCCCCACTACAGCGCCGGGCTCCCCCGGCAGGGCCGGGTACGTGGTACGGAGGCCGTGGCGGCTTACGCCGGTGGCCCCGTGACCTCCTGTGATCCAAAAATAAAGTCCAGATCGTTCTGAAGGGCCGACATCTTGTCCGCGGGGAAGGTTTTTTCATCCACGTCCAGGATCAACTTCGTCTCCTTCGCCGCCGTACCCAGGATATGGGCCCTGAGGCACTGCTTCCCATTTATTTTGAAGGTAAGCGTGCCCCGGGAGATATGCTCGGTACCCAGGGGGGTGGAATAGGAGTGTATCTTGGACTCATCCAGTACGGCCCCCTGTTGCAGGACGAAATCGCTGAGCTCATCGAAGAGCAAGTCGGGGTTGAGCTCCCGGTATGTTTTTCTGATCTGCATGTATGACCTCTTTCTCAGGCTGAGATGGCCTTGACCTTATGATGGCTTTGTTTTTGCCTTTTTCAGGACCGCATCCCTGTAGACCTGCCCCAGGCCGCCACCGTGCCGGGCCATCTTTTCCTTCTTCTTGCGGTCCCTTTTCTCCCGGCGGACCTGCCGGGTCTCGGGCGCGCCGTTCCCGGCGTCCTCTCCTGAGATACCGGCCGGGGGGTCCTGGTCCGGTGGCATGGCCCTATTATAAACCCTTTCGGATAAATCGGCCAGAGGCGGCCTCCCGGATTTGCGGGCTCACAGGTATCACCTACTCGGCCCTGTCATCTTGCCTCGAATTATGAATAGGGCTCACTTGTCCCTCTGTCGTGACTCTGCTAAAATAGCTTTGGGGACCGGTCCCCCGACCCAAATTTCGAAGGAGAGCCCTTTTGACTAGCCCAAAATACGAGACCAAACCCCTGCAATTATGGACAAAGGCCAAGGAGATGA
The DNA here is from genome assembly GCA_036447315.1 of Dehalococcoidia bacterium. Lineage (GTDB taxonomy): Bacteria > Chloroflexota > Dehalococcoidia > JACVQG01 > JAZFUS01 > JAZFUS01. The sequence goes on along the minus strand of JAZFUS010000160.1, from coordinate 1,679 downwards.
TAGCCGACTATTACAGGGAAGTGGGCACCGCCCGGGAGGACGGGAAGCTGCTGGTCGCGGGGGGCTCCAGCTCCATCCTGCCCCTTCCCGCCGGCCTGGGCGATTATGTTTTTTTCGGCGCCGAACCCTACGCCGCCGTCATCTCCACCGACCCCCAGTTCAGCCTCAAGTGCACGGAGGAGGTCGAGGCCCGGGGATTCGCCCGGGACCTCTGTTCCTACTTGCGAAACTACTGGGGGTCCATGTTTCTCGACCGCTATTTCTTCGGCGGCCCGTTCCCCAAGCCGGACTTCTGTTTCACCACCCATATATGCGATACCCATGCCAAATGGTTCCAGGTGGTGTCGGAATACCTGGATGTCCCCTATGCCTGCGTGGACATCCCGCTCATACCCGCCAAGTATGGCCGGTACGAGCAGAAGGTGGAATTCCTGCTCTCCCAACTCTTTGACACCGTCGAATGGATGGAGAAAATCACCGGCCGGCACTACGATGATGAGCTGTTGATCGAGGCCGTAAACAACGAGTGCGACTCCCTGGCCCTCCAAGGCGAGATATGTCTTTTGCAAAAGGCCGTCCCGGCCCCGTTGAGCCAAAAAACGATGTTTTCTCTTTACATAATCCCTCATCTCCTGGGGCACCACCGGGATGCCGTGGATTTCTGCCGCGAGCTCAAGGATGAGATAGAGGATCGGGTGGCCCGGGGGATTGCCGGGCTGGCCACCGAGAGGTGCCGCCTCATGGACGATGCCCAACCCCCCTGGTACTTTCTCAAGCTTTATCGGTATTTTGAGGAGTACGGGGCCGCCGTCATCGGCTCCTACTACAGCTTCTACCTGGGGGGAAACCTGGTGGAGGAACCGGATGGGACCCTGGTGGCCCCCCGCACCATAAAGGAGCGGGGTATGCCCATGAAAACCAGGGAGGATGCCCTGCGGGCCATGGTGGAGTTCTACCTGGAAAAGCCGATACTGCCCTGCTTTCTCAGCGTGGAGGAGAAGAACGAGCAGATGATCAGGCTGGCCAAGCAGTGGAATGTCGACGGGATGATCATCCATCTCAACCGGGGCTGCGAGGGCCAGGCCCTGGGGCAGATGGAAAACCGGATCCGCATTCAGAGTGAGGGGTTGCCGGTGATGACCTATGAGGGGAACATGGGGGACAAGCGGGAACTGGATGAGGCTGAAGTCCTGGACCGTGTCGATGCCTTTATGGAGAGCCTTGACCTGACCAAGATCGGGGCCTCTTAGCCTGGGCTGAGGGAACTGGGGAATGAGCAACGTAGCTCTGGCGGTGGGACCGCGGACCATGGAATCGGCCACCCGTATCCTCCGTGACGGCGGGGTCGTGGCCTTTCCCACCGATACGGTCTACGGGCTGGGGGCCCATGCCCTCTTGGAGCCCGCGGTGGCCAGGATTTTCCGGGTGAAGGGGCGCCCCGCCCATCTTCCCCTCCCCCTGCTCCTGGCCGACATTTCGGAGATGAGTTCGGTGGCGGAGGAGGTGCCTCCCCTGGCCTGGCGCCTGGCCGCGAGGTTTTGGCCGGGCGGTCTGACCCTGGTCCTGCCCCGGGCGTCCCGCGTCCCCGCCCTGGTGAGCGGTGGCGCATCGTCCATAGCCGTGAGGGTCCCCGCCCATCCGGTCCCGCGGGCCCTGGTGCGGGGCCTGGGGGCCCCCAT
>JAZFUS010000159.1:0-4986 GCA_036447315.1 Dehalococcoidia bacterium | reverse complement strand
CCGGAGGGGATATGGCGAAAGCCGAGGAGCTCCTCCGCCAGCGGGGGATGGCCACAGCGGAGAAGGTACGGGGACGCACCGCCTCCGAGGGACTGGTCCAGGCCTATGTACATCCGGGTGATAGGCTGGGGGCCCTGATAGAGCTGAACTGCGAGACCGATTTCGTGGCCCACACCGTTGAGTTTCAGGAGCTGGCCCACAACCTGGTCCTCCAGGTGGCGGCCACCGCTCCCCGCTTTATATCCCCGGAGCAGGTCCCCCCGGGGGATGAAGGGGACCCCCAGGAGGAATGCCTCCTCCTTCAGACCTTCCTCAAAGACCCCACCAAAACCATACAGGACATCGTCTCCGAAACCGTGGCCAAGGTCGGGGAGAACATCATGATTAAAAGGTTCGCCCGCTTTGAGCTGGGCGTCGAGGAACCCTAGATGTACCTTCCCAAATTCAAGCGGGTCATGCTCAAGCTCAGCGGCGAGGCCCTCATGGGAGAGGGGGAGTTTGGCATCGATCCCGAAACCATGTCCGGCATGGCCCAACAGATAAAGCGGGTGGTGAAGTCCGGGGTGGAGATGGCCATAGTGGTGGGCGGGGGAAACATCTGGCGGGGCACCAGCCCCCAGGCCAGGGATATGGACAGGGCCACCGCCGACTACGCGGGAATGCTGGCCACCATGATAAACGCCCTGGCCCTCCAGGATGCCCTGGAGAGGGCGGGGGTCGTCACCCGGACCCAGTCCGCCATCATCATCCAGGCGGTGGCCGAGCCTTTCATCCGCCGCCGGGCCATGCGCCACCTGGAGAAGGGACGAGTGGTCATCTTTGCCGGCGGCACCGGGAACCCCTATATGACCACGGATACCGCCGCCGCCCTCCGGGCGGTGGAGATCGGGGCCGAGGTCCTGCTCATGGCCAAAAACCGGGTGGACGGCGTATATGCCACCGATCCCCTCAAGGACCCCAACGCCAAGAAGTTCGATAAACTCAGCCACATGGAGGCCCTGAACCTGAGGCTGGACATAATGGATGCCACCGCCCTGTCCCTGTGCCTGGAGAACTCACTGCCCATCGTCGTGTTCGATTTTCAGGTCTCCGGGAGCATCGAGCGGGCGGTCTCGGGTGAGGTCACCGGCACCCTGGTCACCACCTGATACGGGCCGAAAAGAGGAGGCCTTTATTGAATTGGGATGATATCACCAAGCTGCCCCGGGAAACCCTGCTGGTCCTGCTGGAGGACTCCATGCGCAATATCCTCCGGGTGGACGGCTACTGGTTCCAGGCCGGGGAGAAGCAGCTGGGCATAGAGCCCACCCTCAGAATGGATGAGGAGGTCTGGGCAAGGTTCGGCCGGGCGACGGCCCGCCAGACGAAAAAAATCTTCAACCTCGAGGATAACGGGGGCATACCCGGCCTGATCAAAGCGATAGACCTGGACCCTCTATGGACCTTCTTCGGTGGATTGAAGCTGGAGCAGCTGTCGGACACCCATGCCCGGTTGCAGGTCACCTCGTGCCTCTCCCAGAAAGAGAGGCTCCGGCTGGGACAGGAGGTGTTCTCCTGCCGGGTGGTGGAAGAGAACTATTTTCAGAGCTTCGCGCAAATAATCGACCCCAGGATCAAGGTCCGCTACGGCTTCGGCCCACCGGAGCAATACTCCGAGAACCTGTGGTGCGAGTGGCATTTCCACATAGAGGATGACCAGTAGCCATGGAAGACACCCCGGCCTCCGAGGCTCTCCGGGACTGTGATGCCCGGATGCAAAAGGCCATCGAGGCCCTGTCGCGGGAGCTGTCCGCCCTTCGCACCGGCCGGGCCCGCCCGGCCCTGGTAGAGCATATCCGGGTTGACTATCACGGCGTGCCCACCCCCATGGTCCAGATAGCCAGCATCTCGGCCCCGGAGGCCAGCCTCCTGGTGATCCAGCCCTGGGACCGCGGCGCCACCGCCAGCATCGAGAAGGCCATTCTAAAATCGGACCTGGGGCTCAACCCCACCAGTGACGGCAACATCATCCGGCTGGCCATCCCCCACCTGACCGAGGACAGAAGAAAAGAAATGGTGAAGATGGTGAAGAAACGGGTGGAGGACGGGCGGGTGGAGCTGCGCAATCTACGGCGGCAGGCCCTGGAGGCGCTGCGGAAGCAAGAGAAAGAGCACGCCATGTCCCAGGATGAACTCAAGGTGGCCGAGGATAAATTGCAGGGGCTTACCTCCAAGTATGTGGATGCGGTCGGCCAGGTGGGCCATGATAAAGAATCGGAACTGATGGAGATATAGCGGGGCCATGGATTTCGACCTCGGCGAAGAGCAAAAGATGTTCCAGCAGGCCATCCGGGCATTCTCGGAGAAGGAGATATCCCCCCTGGTGGCCGAAGCGGAGGAGAAGGAGAAGTTTCCCGAGGGGCTATTCTCCCGCATGGGGGAACTGGGATACCTCTGTGTCCGCTACCCGGCCAAGTACGGCGGGGCCGAGATGGGCAAGCTCACCGAGTGCATCCTGGTGGAGGAGGTGGCCCGCATCTGCTCCGGCATCGCCGCCGCCATCATGGTCCATTCCGGGCTGGGCTCAAGCCTGATAAATGACTATGGCACGGAGGAGCAGAAACAGAGGTTCCTGGTGCCCGCCATACAGGGGAAGAAGATCGGCTCCTTCGGCCTCACCGAACCCAATGCCGGCTCCGACGCCGCCTCCATCCAGACCCGGGCCGACCGGGACGGCGACGGCTACGTCCTCAACGGCACCAAGATCTATATCACCAACGGCCCCATCGCCGATTACGTCCTGGCGGTGGTCTATACCGATAAGAGCCTGGGTTCCAAGGCGGGGATAAGCGTGATTATCGTGGAGAAGGGCACCCCGGGGTTCACCGTGGCCCGGAAGCTGAGCAAGCTGGGTAACCGGTCCACGGAGACGGCGGAGCTGGTCTTCGATAACTGCCGGGTGCCCCGGGAAAACCTGATTGGGGAGGAGGGGAGGGGCTTTCCCTATGTGCTGGGGACCCTGTCCGCGGGCCGCATCTCCCATGCCTTCCGCAGCCTGGGTGTCGCCCAGGCGGCCTATGAGGCCTCCCTGGCCTATTCCAAGGAGAGGGTCCAGTTCGGGCAGGCCATAGGCAAATTTCAGGCCATCGGCTTCAAGCTGTCCCGCATGGCCGTGGATATCGAAGCGGCCCGCTGGATGGGGTACCGGACTGCCTGGCTCTACGACCAGGGAAGGCGCTGCCTCAAGGAGGCGGCCATGACCAAGCTGCTGGCCAGCGATGCCGCCCTCCTGGCCACCGCCGAGGCCATGCAGATCCACGGAGGCGTCGGCTATATGATGGAATCGCCCATCCAGCGCTTCTACCGTGACGCCCGCCTGGCGCCCATTACCGAGGGCACCACCGAGGTCCAGCATATTGTTATCGGCCGGGAGATCGGGGTCCCCCTTTAAAGAGCCCGCCCTTGGTAAAGCCACATCGGACCATCGGGCGGCGGCGCCGGCCGCCTTTCCCTCGGAGTCGAGAAGGAAGTCCCATCCAGTGAAAGAACCTGCAGGAAGCATGCATATTCCCCGGCACGTGGCCATCATCATGGACGGCAACGGCCGCTGGGCCAGCCGGCTCGGCCTGTCCCGGCTGGAGGGGCACCGGGCGGGAACGGAGAATATCCGCCAGGTCATCGAGACCTTCGTCAACCATCGGGTGCAGTGTCTCACCCTCTACGCCTTCTCCACGGAGAACTGGGCCCGCCCCCGGCTGGAGATCCGGGGACTCTTCCATATCCTGGGCCAGGTGATCGACCGGGAGAGCCGCGCCCTCCATGAGAAGGGGGTCCAGATACGCCTCCTGGGCAAGCTGGAGGGGATCACCCCCGCCCTTCAGCGGCGCATCCTCAAGGCCGTGGACCTGACCAGGGATAATGATACCATGGTGCTGAGCATCGCCCTCAACTACGGGGGGCGCGCCGAGATACTGGATGCGGTGCACCGCATAATGGCCCAGGGCCTGCCTCCGGAGAGCGTCGACGAGGACCTCTTTGACAGCTATCTCTATACCGCGGGCCTGCCCGATCCCGACCTCATTATCCGCACCGGCGGTGAGCTGCGCCTGAGTAATTTCCTTCTCTGGCAGGCCGCCTATAGCGAATACTATGCCACCTCTACCCTCTGGCCCGATTTCAACGACCGGGAGGTAAAGAAGGCCCTGAGGGCCTATGGCCGGCGGCAGCGCCGCTTCGGAGGCCTGGAATCCCAACCCGGGAGACCCGCTCCCAAGCCCCGGCACTAAAGATGTTGAGGAAGAGGGTCCTCACCTCCCTGGCAGCCGGCCCCCTGGCGCTGGCCGTGGTCTGGCTGGGCAACCCCTGGTTCGCCCTGCTGGTGGCCCTGGTGGTCCTCCTGGCCTGCCGGGAGTTTTACCGCATGACCCTGGGGCCCCGGGACCGTGGCCTCGGCCGCCTGGGCACGGGCCTGGCCCTGGGACTCGCGCTGACCCCCCTCTATCCCCCCAGCCGGCCCGTCCTCTTCATCGCGGCGGCGACCCTGCCCCTGGTCTGGCTGGTCCTCTCCGCCCCCAGACGGGATATCCCGCGCCGCTGGGGGTGGACCCTGGCGGGCACCCTCTATATAGGCTGGCTGCTGAGCCACCTGGTAGGCCTCAGGGACCTGGGGGACAGCGGACGGGAGTGGGTGCTCCTGGCCCTCCTGGTCACCTTCAGCTCCGATACCGCCGCCTTCTTCGGGGGCCGGGCCCTGGGGCGCCACCCCATGGCCCCGGCCATCAGCCCGGGAAAGACCTGGGAGGGGGGGGCCGCCGGGCTCCTGGGCGGGATAGCCGCCGGCCTTTTGCTGACCTACCTGCTGGCCCTTCCCCTGTCGCCCGGCCAAGCCATCCTCCTGGGCGCCCTGGTGAGCATAGCGGGCCAGCTGGGGGACCTGGCCGAATCCAGGCTCAAGCGCAGCGCCGGGGTCAAGGACTCGGGCGGGCTTCTGCCCGGGCACGGCGGTAT
>JAZFUS010000158.1:0-10569 GCA_036447315.1 Dehalococcoidia bacterium | reverse complement strand
GGATGTCTAAAGACCGGGGCCCCTGAAGAGCGTAGCAGGTGTAGTCGGGCGTGACATCCTCCAGCTCGATATCCATCCTGGTGAGGCCATCAATATAGGCGAGCCATTGATTGGCGGCCGTCTGGCTGAACATGTACTCATTCTCGGAGAGGCGGAAGGTGAGCCCCTCGATGGCCACCTTGCCGTCCATATTCACCATGGGCGTATGCATAATCTGCCCGACCCCCAGCCGGGAGAGGTCCTTCACCGTGGCATAGTTCATGAACCGCGATGCGTCCGGTCCCCTGACCAGGCACCTGTCCAGCCAGCTCCAGTCGCCGAGCATGGCCGTATTTCGCAGGGCATTGGATTCCTTCCACCAGCGGGTATACTCGTAGCCGAAGAGGAACGCGGTCCTGATGGTGGACCACATGGCGCTCACGTTGGTCTCCGCCTGGGCCGGTGCCGCCGGAGAGCCGATGAGCGGGCGCTCGATAAACGCCGGTTTGCCGAACCGGACCGCTTTTTTGTACCGGTCCTTCAACGTTTCTTCGCTCACGTTGCCCTCCCTATCACCCCATACACCACTGTGGCGACCGCAGCCAGAGGGGCGGCCCTCCACTTGTGAAGGGCCGCCCCAATTCATCCTGATTCGTCTTGACTCGGTATATCAAGCCGAGCTACGGGCTTCTCTCACCGAAACGATCTAGCCGCCTATCGCCGCGACCGCTTTGGCGATGGGGTCCTTGTATTTGCCGAAAGTTTTCTGCAACATGTCGATAGTTTTGTTGGCTTCATCAGGCCCGGCCACGGCCAGAGGGCGCTTGGCTGACTTGGCCCAGGCGACAAAGTCGGGGTCTACCAGCACCTTGCTGAACATGTCCTCGTAGTAAGCGGTAATGTCCGGCGGCATGTTGGGAGGCCCGTGCACCATTCGCGAGGTAATCTTCAGCCCGTGAAGCTCTTCGGGAAGACCCGCTTCCTTGGCGTTGGGTATGTTGGGAGCGGAGGGGTCCCCATCCGCTTCCATCACGGCCATGCCCAACAGGTCCCCGCTCTCGAAAAAGGGCCGCGCCGAGGCTACCGCGTTGATGTAGAGGTCAGCGTCGCCCCTGACCACCGCGGTCATCGCGTCCACGCTGCCCACGTATCCGGAAACGAAGGCCGTTTCGTATCCCAGGGCCTCGCTCAGGATCACCTGACCGGAAAATGAGCTGCTGCCCACGCCGGTTATGGAGCCCAGGACCGTCTTTGTGGCCCCCTTCAGGCCGTCAACGGTGGTATAGGGGCCGTTGGGGTTCACCAGGATTACTCCCGGGTCCGCCACGATCTGGCCGAAATAGGTGAACTTGGAGAAATCGTACTCTACTCTATCCGGGAAGACCACCGCCTCGACGGCGGCTCCCAGGGAGTCGATGATGGACAGGCTATAGCCGTCGGGCCTGGCCCTCAATAGGAAGGTCCGGGCGGTGGCGCCACCGCCCCCGGGCATATTCTTGACGATGACATTGATACCGTCGGGCAGGTAGTTCTTCATGGTCCTGGCGATCGCCCTGCTGTAGGCATCGAAACCGCCACCGGGGTTAAAGGGCACGACCCAGCTGATATTCTTGGTGGGCTCCCATGCCTTCGGGGCTGGGGCCGGGGCGGGTGCCGGAGCAGGTGCCGGAGCTGGGGCCGGGGCAGGAGCCGGGGCCGGCTTGGGGGCCGGGGCCGGTGCCGGGGCCGGAGCCGGGGCTGGCCTGGGGGCCGGGGCTGGAGCCGGAGCCGGTGCAGGAGCCGGGGCCGGGGCCTCGTCTTTTGCACACGCACCGAGCAGGCCGACCATGGCTACCAGAGATATGAAGATCGTTAAATACCGCGTCCTTGCTGACATCTATGCCTCCTTTATTTACCTGGCTACTGATTGCGGTCCTGGTGGGAAAAATCACAACCATTCGTGATTAAATATCATAGGCCATTTTCGCGCCTGGTGTCAACCGGGGGCCTTCCTGCCGGTTCCCCCGGGACAGAGGGGCAGCATGGGCGCGAAAGCCCTCAGGCCCCGGAGTAGTAGCCGAGCTCCCGGGTGAGCTCGATATAGTCTCGAATTCCCTCCTCGATTCCATACCTGGGCTCGTAGCCCAGTTCCTCCCGGGCCCGGCTGATATCGAAGACACACTGGGTATTTACCGGCTGGCCATCGGTATCCTTGAGACCCAGAAAGTCGGTGCCGGGTCCGATGTCGATAGCGGCCCCGGGAATGTTCTTTCCGACCTCAGCCGCGAACTCGAACAGGGTACGCCCCACTCCGGTGCCGATATGTATCTGCCGGTGCCGGGGGTTTGGCTTGAGAGCGGCCAGCACCAGCGCCCGGCCGGTGTCCCGGTTATACACGAAATCGGTCGCCTGGTCGCCGCCCCGGGGTAGTACGGTCTCCTTTCCCATCATGGCGTTGTCTATGATACTGGACCCCGCGGCCATGGCCCCGTGGGCCAGCTTGCCCGGGCCGTAGGTCAGGGCGAACCGCAGGGCCACAAAGTCCATGCCGTAGCTCTCCCAATACCCAAGGCCGAGGCGCTCACAGAAGAACCGGGAGGCATCATAGAGGTTCAGGGGGTTCTTGGGATGGTCCTCGTTGACGGGCTCATAGGTGGGATGGGCATGCCTTCCCGTTATGGGCCCATAGACGCCCTTGGTGCTGGCGAAGACCACCTTGCCCACCCCCGCCGTCCGCGCCGCCTCCAGGACACTGGCCAGGCCCCCGACATTGATGCCGGCACACGCCGCCGGGTCGGCCCGGCAGGCCGGGGGCATGAGGGCCGCGGTGTGGATCACGGCCTCCACCCGGTGCTGCTTTAACACCTCGATCACCCTGCCCTGGTCCTGAATGTCCCCCGCCTCGTGGTCGATCCCTTCAGCGATATCCCGGACCAGCTTGGGGTCGCGGCGCCGGGACAGCACCACGGGCCGCTCGCCCAGCTCCACCAGATACCGGGTGGCAAACGACCCCATGGCCCCAAAGCCGCCGGTGACCATAACCTTCATGAAAGCCTCCTTTGTTGCACGATCTGTCCCTAACGGTCCGGAGACAGCGGGGGAGGGGCCTGGCCCAGGACATGACCCCACTTCTCCTTTATTTCGGCCATCGCCTCGGGGCTGGTACGGATACTGGGCGGGAAACTGTCCTTCCAGTGGAACGGGCGGCAGGCCAGGACTATGGCGCAGGAGTGGGTGTATTCGCCCCGCGCCCGCTTCTCCGGGTTCAGGGAGGGGTCCACGGGGCTGCCCCAGCAGCCATCTATGATCTGGATGGACTCCCGGGGGTCGCAGCGCGTGTTCATCGCCCATGACACCTGGATCCAGTCCGTGGGGTCGATATCCCCGTCCACCATGATGATCCAGCGCACCATATATCCCGTGGAGTAGGAGCCCAGGACCTTCAGGGCCGCGTGCATGGCCTGCCCGTTCCACTGCTGGTCGATGGATATGATCAGCCCCCCGTAGGGGGTACCCCCCTCCATCATCCACACCCCCTTGATTCCGGGGACCTCCCGGTCCAGAAGGTCCCACACCACCGCGGAGCGCCGGATGTGGCGGCCCAGGGCATAGTCCAGGGGCGTCAGGAGAGGGGGAGTGCCCTGCAGAATAGGGTCGTTGCGGTGCAGGATCGTGCGCACCTTGACGGGCGGCTGTTTCCCGCTGGGATGATAGTACCCCGTCCACTCGCCGAAAGGCCCCTCCTGAATATCGGGCTCGACACCCGGAGGCAGGATCTCCCCCTCCAGCACGATCTCGGCATGCGCCGGGATGGGCAGGCCCGTATAGGGTCCTTTGAGCACCTCCACGGGCTGGCCTCGCAGGGCCCCGGCATAGTCGTACTCCGAGACCCCATAGGGCACCGGGAAGTTGGAGGCCGCCCAGAGCATGGGGTCCTGCCCGCAGACGATGGCCACGGGGCAGGGCTTGCCCGAAGCCCAGTACTTCTTCCGAATCATGTCGGTGTGCCGCCCCGGGGAGAGATAGACCGTCGCCGTGTCCCGGCCGTGGACCTGGATCCGCTCCGTGCCCAGGTTCACCCACCCCTCCTCCGGGTCCCGGGTGATGACCATGCAGCCGGTGCCGATGTAGCGTCCCCCGTCCCCCTCGTGCCACTTGGGGACCGGGAACAGCAGCAGGTCCACGTCCTTACCCGATATGACGTTTTCCAGGATCGGCCCCCCGGCCACCTCGACCGGCGGCGTGAGCTTGAGCCGGCCCTCCAGCTCCCGCCACAGGCGCACCTGCTCCAGCTTGGTGGCCTCGGCGGGCAGCCCCAAGGCCTCCGCCGCCCTGCCAGGGCTGGTGTATAGGTTGGTGGCGATCCGGAACCCCTTGGGGTAACCCTGGATAGAATCGAAGAGGAGGATGGGGGAATCGGGGAGGGAGGCCTGCCACTCGGTGATGGCCCCTATCTCCTGGTCCCAATGAGCCCCTTCGACCACCCGGCACTGGCCCTTCTCCCCCTGGTGGTTCACAAACTCCCTGAGGTCGTTGAACATGACCCGCCTCCTTACGCTCTACATCGATGGCAAGGCTAGTGGCCTTTGGAAACCCTAGGCCACCGCCCCGCTGTCCCTGAAATCAAGAATGTCCCCCGTGGTATATCCCAGCTCGAGGAGGACCTCGTCGGTATGCTGGCCCAGGGTGGGGGCCACGGTGCGGATCTTGCCGGGGGTCTTGCTGAGCTGGGGCAAAACCCCCACCACGGGCATGCGCCCCGCGGTGGGATGGTCGATATCCACGATCCAGTCGTTGGCCCGCACCTGGGGGTTGGCCGCCAGCCGGGAGTAGCTGTCCACGAAGCCGAAGACCAGGCTGCTTTTCGCGAAGAGCTTTTCCCATTCGTCCCGGGTGTGGGCCGCCATGGCCCGGTCCAGGATCTGGATAAATTCCCGCCTGTTCTCCTTGCGATGCGCCTGGGTATCGTACCGCGGGTCGTGGTGCCACTCCTCCAGGCCCAGCACCCGGCAGATATCATCCCAGTACTTGTTGGAATCGGGCATAGCGAACTGCACCCAGTCGCCCCCTTTGAGCTCATAGAAGTTCCAGAAGGGGTTGGCCACGTCCTGCCGGTCGATCCGCTTCACCTCCTCGCCGGTGGCCAGGTGCCCCTGGAGGGGAGCCACGCCACCCTCGATGAGCCCCGCCAGCAGGCCCACATGGACCATCTGGCCCTCACCGGTCCGCTCCCGGTGATAGAGAGCCAGCATGATGGCAAAGGCCAGCATTACCGAGGTGAAATGGTCCCCCATTCCGGGGCGGTTGCCCGAGGGGGTGGCTCCGGGCTGTCCAAAGGTGTCCATCAGGCCGCTGGCGGCAAAGGCCACGTAATCATAGCCCGGCCGGTCCTTATCGGGGCCCACGATACCCCATCCGGAGCCGCTGGCATAGATGAGCCGGGGATTGATTCGGCTCAGGGTCTCGTAGTCCATGCCGGTGCGGCTCAGGGAATCCGGCTGGTAGTTGGTAAGGAAAACGTCCGACTGCGCCACCAGCCTGTGGGCGATCTCCCGGCCCTTCTCGTGCTTCAGGCTCAGGGCGATGCCCCGCTTATCGTGATTTTCCAGCTCAAACATGTAGTTGGTGGTGGTGGGGGTCGGCAGGTCGCCGCCGTAGTCCGGCCTGATGAAACCCCGTATGGGGTCGCCCCCCTCCGGGGTCTCAAGCTTTATGCTATCGGCCCCCATCTCCGCCAGGTGCACTCCGGCCCGGGGGCCATAGAGACGCTGGGTGAACTCCAGGACCTTTACGCCGTCCAAGGGCATTGCCATAACAGTCCTCCTCATAGAATGGTGCGATTCTAGCAGGCTTTCCATCGTGCGTCAACACGGCCGCGACCTTGCTTCGCCAACCCCGCCTGTGATAATATTCCATATCAAATTCTTTCGGCGACGGTCCCACGTCGGCGATACCGGGAGGAAGCATTGACCGTAGCGGAACATATGAAGCTGTTCATGGAGCCCGACTCGGTGGCCATCATCGGGGTGCCCAGGCAGACGGGACAGGGCATCAACCTGGTGGAGCACCTGCTCGACCATGGATATTCCGGGAGGATATACCCGGTCAACCCCAACATCCCTGAGCTGCTGGGGCTCAAGGCCTACCCCAGCATCCTGGATGTGCCCGAAGCCGTGGACCTGGCGGTGGTATTGACCCACCGCTCCAACGTCCTCTCCGTGGTAGCCGACTGCATAAAAAAGGGAATCCGGGCCCTCGTTGTCTCCGCGGGTGGTTTCGCCGAGCTGGATAGCGACGGCCGAAACCTCCAGGCGGAGATGGTGGACCTGGCCCGCGGGGGCGGTGCCCGCATCGTGGGGCCCAACACCTTCGGGGTGTCCAACGCCTTCCACAACTTCACCTCGGCCTTCGCCCGCTTTCAGATGAAACGGGTGCCGGTGGGCATGGTGTGTCAGAGCGGGCTGTTTTTCGCCGGCCTGCCCGGGCTGGGCCTGGGCAAGATATTCGACCTGGTCAACGCCTGTGACGTGGACTTCGCCGACGCCCTGGAGTACTACGAGCAGGACGAACAGGTGCGGGTGGTCCTGCTCCACATGGAGGGGGTCCGGGACGGCCGGCGGTTCATGGAGGTGGCCCGCCGGGTGGCGGCCCGCAAGCCGGTGATAGCCCTCAAGGCGGCGACCACCGATGAGGGGTCGCGGGTGGCCGGGTCCCACTCGGCATCGCTGACCGGGAGCGGGGATGTCTACCGCGCCATGTTCCGGAGCTGCGACCTGATAACGGTGGATTCCCTCGGGGAGATGGCGGATGCCGCCACGGCGCTGCTGCGCCTGCCGCAGATGTCCGGGCCGCGGGTGGCGGTTATGACCTTCACCATGGGAGGCGTGGTCCTGTTTATGGACGCCTGTCAGCGCTGGGGCCTGGAGCTGGCCGTGATCTCATCGGAGACCATAGCCCGGATCAAGAGCCTGTTCCTGGACTGGGCTCCGGTGGAAAACCCGGTGGACCTGGGCTCGGTATTCGCCCTTTCCGGCCAGAGCCAGGGGGAAGAGATCTTCACCACCCTGCTGGGGTCCCTGCTCCAGGACCCCAACGTGGATGCCATCGTGTTTATGTGCCCCACCATCCTGCCCTTCCTCAGCGATTACCCCCGCATAGTGGCGGACCTCAGGGCCCGCTATGGCGACAAACCGGTAGTCTCCTGGATCGGGGAGGACGGGGCCGACGTGGCCGGGGGTGACTCGGTGGTCGTTTTCGACTCTCCCGAGCGGGTGGCTCGAGCCCTGGGCCACCTGTGGCAATACTCCCGCCGCCAGGCCCCTGCGGCTTAAGGCCCCGGGCCCCGAAACGGGGTCCGGTTGACAACTTCCCCACCACCCCTTAAACTCCAGCATGGGTGGAAAGACCGCCCCCCCACAAACCGCACGCCAAAGCGCACACCGCTTTGGCCTCGATATGTTAAAGGAGGAAAAAACAATGCCAGAGGGTATCCAGGCGATCGACATCATGAACTATCCCCACTATTTCCTGCCTGAGGAGAGGATGAAGATGTTCTCCTCCCATGAATGGAAGATTGGCTTTGAAAGCACGTTCAAGCCCTTTGCCCCGGCAGAGCATGCGGCCAAGCACATGGGCCTTAACTCCTTCGAAGAGCTGCTAAAAGAGGTCGATGACGCGGGCTATCAGGCCGTTTTCATCACCGCCCTGAAGCAGTGGTCCCTGGTGAACAGCGAGTGGGTGGTGAACATCAACATAGACGACGTCAAGGGGTTCATAGACAAAGGCAAGGGCAAAGTAATCGGGGCCGTGGGCTACAACCCCTTGAAGATTGAAGAGAGCCTGCGGGAGATGGACAAAGCGGTCAAGGACTACGGCTTCAAGTACATATACATTCACCCCCAGGGCTTCGGTCTGCCTCCCACCGACCGGCGGTATTACCCCGCCTATACCAGGGCCCTGGAATATGGTATTCCCGTCGGCTTTCAGGCCGGCCACTCCGCCGAGGCGATGCCCAGCGAACCGGGAAGGCCCATCTACGTCGACGAGCTGGCCATCCAGTTCCCCAGCGTGAATTTTGTCCTATCGCACACGGGCTGGCCGTGGGTTGACGAGTGGATCGACATGGTCTGGAAGCACCCCAACGTTTACGGAGACATATCGGCCTATCCCCCCAGGGCCCTCCCCGAGAAGGAAAAGATCCTCAAGTTCATAGACTCCTGGAAGGGCCAGGACAAGGTCATGTTCGGCTCCAATTCCCTGGGTATGAAAACCTGTAAAGACCAGTTTATGGAACTGGATATAAAGGACGAAACCAAGCAGAAGGTGCTGAGGGATAATGCCATAAAGCTCTTCAAGCTGTAGCTGCTCTCTATTGCCACAGGCATGATGAAGCGGACGGCCCCCCCGGGGGGGCCGTCCTTTTTTGGCCTCGCAAACATTTACAAAATATTTACCCTTCGTCACCCGGCCTTTACCCCATGTTTACGCTTTTGGGGTTACCCTGTGACTAACTCCCCTTATATAAGGAGAACCGGAAGGGCCAGGAGCCCGGGGCAGGTGAATCATGGATAAGAAAATTCTGGTGGTTGATGACGATCCGGGCCTGTTGAAACTGGTGCGGGCCAACCTCCAGGCGAGAGGCTACCAGGTAGACACGGCCACAGACGGCCCGGCAGCCCTGAAGTGCGTCGAGGACAACGACCTGGACCTGGTCATCCTGGATATCGTCCTGCCCACGATCAACGGCTTCGAGGTATGCCGGCGCATCCGGGCGTTATCCCCCGTGCCCGTTATCATGCTCACCGCTCGCGACCAGGGTACGGACATAGTGGAAGGACTGAACATCGGCGCCGACGATTACATCACCAAGCCCTTCGCCATCGATGAATTCCTGGCCAGGGTAAAAGTGATGCTGCGCCGCACGCGATATCCCGAGGATATGCCCCAGGCCCCCTTTCGATCGGGGGACCTGGCCATTGACTTTGACTGCCACCAGGTAACTATCGCCGGCAAAGAGACCAAGTTGACCGCCACTGAATACAATATCCTGAGCCTGCTGGCCCAGAATGCCGGAAGGATCTATACTCAGGATGACATTCTCTCCAGGGTGTGGGGCTGGGAGTACCGAGGCGACAGGCACATTCTTCAGGTGGCCATGTCGCGTCTGCGAAAAAAGATCGGGGATAACAGCCGCAGCCCTCGCTACATCCAGACCCGGGTGGACATTGGATATCGCTTCAGAAAGGACTAGTCCCCCACGCCGGGAAGGCCGCCGGGGATTTCAATCGCCGGGCTGGCCGGAGGCGGTCTTTGCCTCGGCCCTCAGCTTCTGGGCTATATCCCGGGCCAGCTCCTTCTTATCCACCTTGGCCACATCCCCCGCCACCGGCATCCTGTCCACGATCTCCAGCCTCTCCGGGAGCTTGTAGGGGGCGATGTTCTTTCCCTTCAGGAAGGACACCATCTCGTCGAAGCTGAACTCCTGCCCGGGCTTGGGGACAACATAGGCGCAGGCCTTCTCCCCCATCATGAGGTCCTCCATGCCCACGATAGCCACCTGGCCCACCTTGGGATGGGAAAAGAGCAGGTATTCAATCTCCATGGGATAGATATTCTGGGCGCCGCGCATGATCACATCTTTCTTTCGACCGGCAAAGACAATGTTTCCGTGCTCATCGAACCTGGCCAGATCGCCGCTTCTCCACCACCCGCCCTCACCCAGCTCGCCCCAGGCCTCTATCGTCGCCTCCACATCCCGGTAATAGCCCGAAGCGGTACAGGCTCCCCTCACCCGGATTTCGCCCACCTCGCCCCGGCCGACGTCTCTCTCCTCCTCATCCACAAGCCTGACCTCATTGCCCAGGGCCGCCCTGCCCGCCGTGGTAAACCTCACCTCGGGAGAGTCATCCAACGTGGACTGGCTGATGGACAGGGCATCCATGGAGCCGGCCCCGGGGACGACCTTGCAGCCCATCTTTTCCTCGGCCTCGGCGGCAATATTGGGCGGGGTGGCCGCGCCCCCGGCCCTCACCACCCGCACGGAGCTCAGGTCGTACTTGCTTAAGGAGGGGTGTCTCAACATAGCGATGAGCTGGGCGGGAACGACGATGGCCACGGTGACCCTCTCCCGCTCGATCATCTTGAGGGCTTCCTCGGCATCGAACCAATCGAGGAGCATCCCGGAGGCCCCCACCAGGGCGGGACAGAGAAAGCCGAAAAGGGCCGCCCCTCCCGAAAGGGGACCGATGGCCCCCACCACGTCGTCCCGGGTTATCCTGGCCCGCTGTACCAGGGACGTGCCTATCAGCTGGTGGGCCACCTGGGCATGCTCGCAGAACTTGGGCACCCCCGTGGTCCCGCTGGTGGACATGATATTCGTGACCTCGAAGGGATCGAACTGCGTGCTCTTTAAGTGGTCCGCGGGGAACTTCTCCTCCTGGGGCTGCCGGCACATCTCATCGAAGGAAATGGCCCCCCCGGGGACATCATCGCCGACCACGAGGGTATGTCTCAGGGAGGGGAGGCGGGGGGCGATTTCCTGGACCATCTGAAAGGACTCAACGCTCCGAAACCGCCGGGGGATAACCACCGCCACCCCATCCAGGGATTTCA
>JAZFUS010000157.1:0-7246 GCA_036447315.1 Dehalococcoidia bacterium | reverse complement strand
CTCGATGGGGGCGTCCCACATCTCCGTGAAGCGTGGCTCGGGCCAGTTCCGCCTCCTCTGGGGCTGGGCCGCGAGCATCGCCGGCCTGTTGAAGTGGTCGGGGTATCGCCAGGAGTGCACATGGCAGTCGACTATCACCCGCTACCTCCTTTTTCCCGCGGGCCGGAAGGGGCCTGACGGAGCCACACTATAGCGATGGGGGCCCTCATGTCAAGGCTTGGTGGGGAACGCCTGGGGCCGAAGGGCTTGCGGGTTCGATCAGCCGCCGGGCTGTGGCCCGAGCAGGGGTTGAGCGGCAGGGCCTCAGGCCCCTTCGGCTTGTTGACAGATGGGCCGCCGGGGGAATAGACTGCGGTCTAAACAGGATAGGGCAAGGAGGAGACTATGGGATCGAACTCGGGATACGCAGGCAAAATAGCCCGTGTGGACCTGTCCACAGGCGCCGTTACACAGGTTCCCACCGAGGGGTATGCCCGGGACTTCCTGGGTGGGCAGGGCCTGGCCACCAAGATCTATTGGGATGAGGTCCAGCCCCATGTCGGAGCCTTGGACCCCGACAACCGTTTGATCTTTGCCACGGGACCCTGCGCCGGTTTCCCCGGCCTGGCCGGCCCCCGCTGGGTGGTCTGCGGCAAGTCGCCCGCCGCCAACCCCGAGTTCTTCACCCATTCCAATCTGGGTGGAACCTGGGGGGCCGAGCTCAAAGCCGCCGGCTTCGACGGGCTGGTGGTCCATGGCCGGGCGGAGAGCCCCGTCTATCTCCTGGTCCAGGATGGTGAAATCCAGATCAAGGATGCCTCCGGCCTCTGGGGGAAGGGCGCCGTGCGGGTCCGGGAGACCCTCAAGGGCGAGCTGGGCGATTCCGTCAGGGTAGTCGCCACCGGCCCGGCCGGGGACAACATGGCCGTCCCGTCTACCCTTCTGGCTGATGAAGATTCCTGCGGCACCGGTAGCCTGGGGGCGGTCATGGGCTCCAAGAAGCTGAAGGCCATCGCCGTCCGGGGCAGCGGCAGTGTCAGCGCCGCCCATCCGCAGCGCCTTCAGGAGCTTCTGGGCCGTGTCGCGGAGCTAAGGCGCGATTTCCCCTCGACCGACACGGGGGGAGGGGTAGGTTCTCAGGATTACCATTGTAGTGACTGCACCGACGAGTGCAACCGGACCGTCTACCAGGCCCAGGACGGGACCCGGGGCAAATTCATGTGCGCCAGCGGCAGTTACTATAAGGAGTGGGCCGGCAAGTTCTATGACGGGGCCAACGAGGTGCCTTTCCACGCCACCCGGCTCTGTGACGATTATGGGCTTAACACAAAGTCCGTCTCCAGCATGATCGCCTGGCTCAACCTCTGTCATCGGGACGGGCTTTTGACCGAGAAGGACACCGGTCTTCCCCTGGCCAAAATAGGGAGCATGGAGTTTATCGAAGCCCTCCTCGGGAGCATCGCCCGCCGCGAGGGGTTCGGCGATGTCCTCGCCCGGGGGCTTCCCCGGGCCGCCGAGGAGGTGGGAAGCCGGGCGCAGGAGCTGGTGGCCGACAATATCACCAGGGCCGGTGAGAATATGACCTATGTGCCCAAGGCCTTTATCACCACGGGGCTCCTTTATGCCGTCGAGCTCAGGCAGCCCATCCAGCAGCTTCACGAGGTCAGCCGGTTGGTTATCAACTGGGTGCGCTGGGCCGGCGGCGCGCCCGGGGCCAACCTGTCCAGCGCCGTTTTTCGGGCCATAGCCCGGAAATTCTGGGGAAGCGAGCTGGCGGGGGATTTTTCGACTTACGAGGGGAAAGCCCTGGCGGCGAAGATGATCCAGGACCGGCAGATGGTCAAGGAATCCCTCGTCCTCTGTGACAATACCTGGCCCATGATGTATGTGGAGCATTCTGCCGACCATGTGGGTGACCCGTCCCTGGAGAGCCAGGTCTACTCCGCCATCACGGGCAATGAGGAGACGGAGGAGGGGCTTTGCCGTACGGGGGAACGGGTCCTGAACCTGCACCGGGCTGTCCTGGCCCGGGAGGGGTACCGCGGCCGCGAAGGCGATGGCCTGCCCGATGCCTGTTTTACGGTTCCCCTGGAGAGCGAGCGGCTAAACCCCCAGTGTCTCTTTCCGGGGAAGGACGGGGAGTCGATCTCCCGAAAAGGGGCACTGCTCGATAGGGAGAAATTCCAGGGGATGCTGGGCGAATTCTACCAGCTCCGCGGCTGGGACCGGGAGACCGGCCTCCAGGGGAAAGCCCAACTGGAGGGGCTGGGGCTCGGCGATGTAGCCCGGGACCTGGGGGCCAAGGGGCTCCTGGCATAGCCCTGGTGAGATGGTCTTCCCTTCCCTCCCCCTCGCCGGGCATGGGGGTGGCGGCTCCCGGGAGGGGATAATACAGGGGGGGTCCGCATTTCGGTTAGGAGGCAACATGGAGCGGGAGCTGACGGCACAGCAGCAGGACTACATGTCCAGGATGGAGACAATCTTCGAGCAGAAGCTGAAGCCCTACCTGGAGGAATGGGACGCCATGGGTGGGGCCCAGGTGGCGGTCAGGATGCCGGAGCAGTGGGTGGACTTCTGGACGGCCCTCCGGGATAACGATTTCACCGGGCTGCGCATCCCCAAGAAATACGGTGGGCCGGAGCTGGACCTATATACGGTGGGGCTCCTTATCGAGCATGCCTGCTACATCAGCCGGTCGGGGAGCTGGAGCCAGCTATTCACCCAGAACGATTGCCCCACGGAGATGCTGCGCCAGGTGGGTACCGAGGACCAGCGGGAGCGGTACCTCGGCCGCATGCGGGAGGGGGGGATGGCGGCGGCCCTGTCCACCGAACCGCTGCCGGGGGCCGGGCTCGACCCCCGCGCCACCCAGTGCGTGGCCACCCGGGATGGCGACCACTATATCCTTAACGGGCAGAAGTGGTTCGGTGCCTTCAATGACCGCGGACCCTTCGGCAAAAATTTCTCCTATGCCATTGTCAGGACCGGCACCTCCGGGGAGACGGAGGAGCTGTCCATGTTCCTCATCGACAACGATAACCCAGGCCTTGTCCTGGGCCGGGAGGGAAACCAGGTGGGCATCCGCATCCAACCCCGGTGGGAGTCCCGCCTGGAGAACTGCCGGGTGCATAAGGACGATTGCCTGGGAGGGGTGGGCAACGGCTTTCGCACCATGATGGTATTCACCACCATGGTCAATGCCGAGTTCAGCCCCTTCAGCGTGGGCATCGCTCGCGCCGCCATCGACTATACCGCCGACTACCTCAAAAACCGTGTGGTCTTCGGCAAACCCGTGTCCGACAACCAGGGCATCTATTTCGAGCTGGCCGACCTGGCCATCAACACCGAGGCCGGCCGGCTGCTATGTTTCGAGGCCCTGACCACGTATGACCGGGACCCCCTGGCCGCCCGCCGCCTGGCCACGGCCTCCAAGGTCTTCAACGGCCTCAACGGCATCAATGTTACCAACAAGTGCTTCCTGATGTTTGGAGGCCGCAGCTTTGAGAAGGGCGAGGGCCACCCCCTGGAGAGGCTGGTCCGGGATGCCCTGGCCTCCACTCTGGGCCGGGGCTTCAATCTGGAGAGGCGCTATTTCGCCGAGACCCTGTTGCAGAAAAAGCTGCCCCTGTAGCGGCGGCCTGCTGGTGACCGTTCAGTGAGACCGGCCGGCAAGGGGGGAGCTTTGATCCCGGGACCCCGCAAGCTGATCATCGAGGTGACCAGCCGCTGTAACCTGGACTGTCCCATGTGCCTGCGGTGGCAGATACCGCAGCAGGGGGATATGGAGCCGGAGACCTTTTCCCGGCTGCGGCCCCTGTTCCCCGAGGCCGAGTCCATCGTCCTTACGGGTTACGGGGAGTCCCTCCTCCATCCCCACATCCTGGAGATGGTGCGGAAGGCCCGGGAGGCCCTTCCTGCCGCGGGAAGGGTGAGCCTGATCACCAACGGCGCCCTGTTGGAGCCATCCCTGGCCCGGGAGCTGGTGAGTGCCGGTCTGGATGACCTGGGGGTCTCCCTGGATGGGGCCACGCCGGAAACCTACCGGGCGGTGCGGCCCGAGGGTGATCTCTCCGCCGCCGTCGGCGGCCTGGAGGCGATAGCCGCGGCCAAGGGCCATCTGGGGCGGGCCAATCCCCGGCTCTCCGTCCACTTCGTGGCCATGCGCCGGAATCTGGCCGAGCTCCCCCGGCTGGTGGACCTGGCCCGGGAATCGGGAGCCCAGGCCGTGGTGGTATCCCACCTCCTCCCCCACACCGAGGCCCTCAGCCACCAGGTGGTCTATGGCCATCACTCCGATGCCTCTCTGGACCATTTCGCCCGCTTGGTCCGGGACGCGGCTGGCGCCGGAGTCGATCTGAGCCCGGTCCTCGAGTTCGTGCCCTATATCTATAACCTGGCCGGTCTGCCCCCCCTGCGCAATCCGGCCCCGCCCAACCTCGACTGGCTCCGCGGCCTGCCCTCGGGCAAAAGGCTGGCCCTGGAGATGGTGGCGGAGTGCCTGGGCCGGGCGGCCCGGGAGAAGGTGGCCCTCCATCTGGCCAAGCTCATGGCCGGGGAGGGACTTCCCTGGGACGGGGCCGCCGATATCTTCGCCGAGGCCAGCCGGCGGGCTGAGGCCCGGGGGATCGCCCTTACCCTGCCTCCCCTGTCGCCCCGGGCCGGCCGGGAGTGCGGCTTCATGAGGGACGGGGCGGCCTTTATCACCCGGGAGGGGGCCATGTCGCCCTGCCAGAACCTGTCCCACTCCTACCAGTGTTACCTGAATGGGAGGCTCAAGAGCCTGACCCATGTGAGCTTCGGCAACGTGAGGGAGCAGGAAGCCCGGGAGATATGGGAATCCACCGGATACCAGGCCTTCCGGGCCCTGGCCCTGCGCTTCGACTTTCCCCCGTGCGGCGACTGCGGCTACTCGGAAGGATGCAGCCTGGTCCGGGTTGCCGAGTTCCAGAATGACTGCTATTTCCACGTCCAGCCCTGCGGCGATTGCCCCTGGAGCCGGGGCCTGTTGCAGTGCTAGCCCGGCGGCTATCTCGGCCTGGGGAACCGCCCGTTGTTGACCGCCCCATCGCGCGGTATTAAAATGTGTTCTACCGGAGGTTGATGGTTTGAAGAAGTTTCTGGGGTTCCTGATATTGGCTTTGGGCCTCGTGCTGCCGGCTGTGGGCTGCGGCGGCCCCGCCCTGTTCGAGGCGAGCAATCTGACCTTCCAGCCCCGGGGGGCCATGGCCGGGGACATGGTGACCGTAGCGGTCGAAATCCGGAACACTGGGGACGTGGCCGGCAGCTATCCGCTGACCCTCAGGGTCAACGGCCGGGAGGTGGAGAGCCGGGAGGTCCGGATGGAGGCGGGGGCCACGGAGCGGGCGGCCTTTACCATAGGCCCGGTGAGCGAGGGGCCCTATGAGCTGGAGCTGGCCGGCCTCCAGGCGTCCTTCACCGTCACCATGAGCCTGGCCCAGGTCATCGCTCAAGCCGGACAGCAGGTGGCCGGGTTGAGCTCCTTCCATTTCGAGCTGGAGCACGAGGGGGCGGGTACCCCCCTGGCCGCCGGGCTGGAGCTGCAGAAAGCCGTGGGGGATGTGGCCGCGCCCAACCGGATTCGGGCAACCATCGACGCTACCATGATGGGCATGGCGGTGCAGGTGAAGGTGGTGGTCATTGGCGATACCGTGTTCATGACCAATCCGCTGCCGCCGGGCCAGTGGCAGTCCTTCGCCAGCGGGCTCAGCCCCGTGGGGTTCTTCGACCCTCAGACCGGGGTGTCTGCCCTCTTCGAAGGGATAACCGACCTGGCCTCCATGGGTGAGGCCGAGGTGTCCGGGGAACCGGCCTATCACATCTCCGGCCGCGTACCCGCCGGCGCCCTGGAGCCCTTCACCGGCAGTTCCCTGGCGGGGGCTATGGTCGGTGTTGAGCTTTGGGTGGACCAGGAGACTTTCTGGCTGCGCCGGGTCAAGCTGATGGGCCGGATCACCCCCATGGAGGGCGAGGGTATCGTGCGCTGGCTCCTCCTCTCCCGCTTCAACCAGGAGACCAGCATCGAGCCCCCTCTCTGAGATGTCCCCCCCGGACCAGGAGAAGCACCCTCGGTCCGCATCCCCCTATGTCGTCCTGATGGTGGCCTGTAGCGGCGTGTTCCTGGCCGCCCTGGACCAGACGGTGGTGGTGACGGCCCTGCCCAGCATCATGCAGGACATCCATCTGCCGGTGACCAAGCTGGAACAGGCCATGTGGATCATCACCGGCTACCTCCTGGGCTATACCGTGGCCATGCCCCTGATGGCTCGGCTCTCCGATATCTATGGACGGGTCCGGGTGTATATCCTGGCGTTGCTGCTGTTTGTCGGGGGGTCGGTGCTGGTAGCCGTCGGGGAGAGCCTGGGCTGGCTGGTGGGGGCCAGGGTCGTTCAGGCCATTGGCGGCGGGGCCATGCTGCCGGTGACCATGGCCCTGGCCGGAGACATTTTCACCGAGAGGCGGCGGGCCCTGGCCCTGGGCATCGTCGGCGCCGTGGCCGAGGCCGGGGGTGTCCTGGGCCCCCTCTATGGGGGGCTGCTCATCAAATTCGCCGGTTGGCGGTGGATTTTCTGGATAAACCTGCCCCTGGGCCTGCTCATCGCCATCCTGGTCCGGTGGCTGATACCCCCCACCCCCCGGCTTCGGGTTCCCGTGGACTATATCGGCGGCCTCTTGATAGCGGGGTGCCTGGCGCTGCTCACTTTCGGCCTGTGGCAGGAGGTGGGCAACCCCCGTCCCCCCTGGCAGACGGCGGGCCTGGTGGCCGGCTCCGGGGTTTTTCTGGCAGCCTTCATCCTCAGGGAGAGGCGGGTCTCTCTGCCTTTGCTGGACCTCTCGCTTTTCCGCCGGATGAGCTTCGCCGCCGCCAATGGGGCCCATCTGCTGGTGGGTGGGGCTCTGATCATAGCCATGGTCAATGTACCCCTGATGACCGATACGGTCCTGGGGCAGCCTCCCCTGGAGGGGGGCCTCCGGCTCATGCGCCTGAGCGGTGCCATCCCCGTGGGGGCGGTGGCCGGGGGCTTCCTGTGCGGTCGCTTCGGATATCGGCTGCCCATGTTCCTGGGGCTGGGCCTCACCGCCCTGGGCTTCCGCTGGCTCAGCGGCTGGGGGCTGGATATCGCCGATCCCGCCATGACGGCCCATTTGGCCGTTACGGGTTTTGGCTTCGGCCTGGTTATCGCCCCCATCACCGCGGCGGTGATAGACCGGGTGGGACAGGAGCGGCGGGGGGTGGCGGCGGCTGTGG
>JAZFUS010000156.1:0-3707 GCA_036447315.1 Dehalococcoidia bacterium | reverse complement strand
GGCTTCGGTTGAATACACTTTAGATAGCTTGTCCTTGAAAGTCAACACAGGGGTGCCCCGGCCCCGAAGACTATACCGGTTTTAAAGTCGGAGTTCCATGTATCGGAGTCAGCGGGATGGTATGGGGAAAACTATGCGGTCGAATAGCGAGCTCCCCCCGCCGAGAGCCCGGAACCGGGACGGACCCCCGCCCGTGCGGCTCCCGGGCCGGCATGGGCGTCCGTCCCGGCAGCCGGCCGGCACATGAAACTATATCGAATTTCCACCAAATTCACACCCGCCGGTCACCCTGGCCGACCGGAATCTCCACCCCCATTTGATAGCCTGAATATTAAGTATTCCCCCGGGAGCTTATCTATGGTGATTCCCGGGTCCCGCATGGGGCGGGCCTGCATATTCCCCAACGGCCCGGTGACCTGTCAGGAGCTGGTATGCTTCTCCTGCGCCATACCCGACGAGCACACCAACCCCGAGGGGCCCCTAAAGCCCGAGGGCCTGAATCAGGCCGTTTCGCCCCAACCCCGTGCTTCCCCGGGCCATCCAGGACCGCGACGAGGCCATCCGGCTCGACCCTCAGGATGTTTTCACCTGCTTCGAGCGGGCCCTGGCTCGCGCCTCCCTGGATATGGACATAGAGGCCGACAGGACATCGAACGGGCGGTGGAACCGGGGGTCCGCCGGGGCCTTCGGGAGCGGCGGATAGCCCGCCGTTTCAGGGCCGAAAAAGGGGAATAGCGCCCGGCACCGAGCAGCCCCGTACACGCGGTGAGAGGCACCGATTTTACAAATGGCCCTATTTAGTGTACAATAATTAAAATATGTATAGTTCCAGTTTAGGTTGTTGCAAGTTTCTTGGAGCCCTTTCAAACCGGTCTCGAGTGTTGGATGGCCCGAACTCTAACTAAATTTCATAGAGAGGGAGCCATCCAATGAGCTTCGAAGACTTCAATCTTCACCAAAGTATCATGGGCGGAGTGCGGGCAATGGGTTACACCACGCCCACACCGATACAGGTTAAAGCCATCCCCCCCATCATGCAGGGCCGTGACCTGATCGGTCTGGCCCAGACAGGGACCGGGAAAACCGCCGCTTTCGCCCTGCCCATCCTGCATCGCCTGCGGCAAAGCCCCCGGGGCCAGGTCGGTTCTATCGTTATCTCGCCCACGCGGGAACTGGCGGAGCAGACCTGCGAGGCATTCTGCGACCTGGGACTGCAGACCGACCTGCAGGTCGTCCCCATTTACGGCGGGGTGAGCATGGACCATCAGGTCCAGCGACTGCGAAAAGGGGTTGAAATAGCCGTGGCCTGTCCCGGCCGCCTGCTCGACCACCTTTGGAAGGGCACCATCGATCTGTCCCACGTCGAGGTCCTGGTGATCGACGAGGCAGACCGGATGTTCGACATGGGCTTTCTGCCGGACATCCGCAACATTTTGAGGTGCATGTTGCAGCAGCGACAGACCCTCCTTTTTTCGGCCACCATGCCCAATGACATCCGGCGCCTGATTCAGGAAGTCCTGACCGATCCGGTCACCGTGCAGATCGGCCACGCCCTGCCGGCGGAGACGGTTTCCCACGCCCTTTACCCGGTCAAGCAGCACCTCAAGACCCAGCTGCTGATAGAGCTCCTGCGCCGCACCGACACCGAATCCGTCCTGGTCTTCACGCGCACCAAGCACCGCACCGAGCGCGTGGCACAGCAGCTGAAAAGGGCCGGCTTCCGGGCGGCCCAGATACAGGGCAATCTGTCCCAGTACCAGCGTCAGGCCGCGCTGGACGGCTTCCGCGACGGCACGTTCAAGGTCCTGGTGGCCACCGACATTGCCGCCCGGGGCATCGATGTGCTGCGCATCTCGCACGTTATCAATTACGATATGCCCGAGGACACGGATGCCTACACCCATCGCATCGGCCGCACGGGACGGGTGGAGAAAAGCGGCGATGCCCTGACCTTCATAACCAGTGCCGATGACGCCATGGTGCGTACCATAGAGCGCGTCCTCAAGACCACGCTGGAGCGCCGGCAGCTGCAGGGCTTTGACTACACGCAGCCGGCCCCGGAGAGCCCGTTACCACGCCGGCCGGCAAATGCGGGGCGGCGCCCGTTCCGGAGGGAGCGGGTCGGAGCCCGGTAGCCGGGCCCTGGCCGTTCACCCGGGCAACGGTAACCGCCTGAGGACCCCTCCGGTCCCCATGCGCCGCCACCTTATCTACACGCCCCCACCCCATCAAGCCCCCCTGCTCAATCCCCGCCCTGCCCTCCGGGCATCGCCGGGCTTTGAGACTGCCCGTGCGAGGGGGGGGGTTGTGGCCGGCGGGCATTTGTGCTAAACATGGAACCAGGCATATCCTCAGTATCGAAATAAGGTCGGAAGCGGCATGGATAATTTTCATGTATTGGTGGAGAAGCGCCACGACTATGCCCGCGATTGGAAAGCCAGGACGGGCAGAAAGGTTATCGGCTATTTCTGCACCTACGTACCCGAGGAGATCATCTACGCCTCGGGCGCCCTCCCGGTGCGGCTTATGGGCAGCCACGAGCCCCAGGACATAACCGAGCGCTATATCAGCAGCATGTATTGCCCCTTCGTCCGGGACGTACTGGCCCAGGGGCTGCTGGGCAGATATGACTATCTCGATGGCGTGGTCATAGCCACCTGCTGCGTTCACATGCGGGTGGCCTACTCAAGCTGGGAGCTGCATGTGCCCACGCCCTACAAGTACTTTCTGACCATGCCCCAGAAGGTCCAGGCGCCGGAGGCGGGACCCTTTCTAACCGGGGAGCTGGCCCTATTCAAAGCTCCCTGGAGGAGTGGGCGGGCGCGCCCATATCCCCCATATCCAATGATGCCCTGGACCGGGCCATCGAGGTCTATAACCGGAGCCGCCGCCTGATGAGGCAGCTCTATTCCTTAAGGCGGGCGCCCAGGCCGCCGGTCTCGGGTGCCCAGGCCATGGAGATGGTGCTCTCCGGCATGCTCACGGACAAGGAAGAGCACAACCGCATGCTGGAACGGACCCTTCTCGAGCTGCCCCGGGAGGGGGACCGGGACGGGGTGCGGCTTATGCTCATCGGGAGTGAGAACGACGATGTGGAAATGGTCCGCCTGGTGGAGTCCCTGGGGGGTTCGGTGGTGGTGGACGACCACTGCACGGGCAGCCGCTATTTCTGGAATGAGGTGTCCCCCGGGGAGGACCGCCTGGGAGCCATCGCCGCCCGGTACATAGACAAGCCCCCCTGCCCGGTCAAGGACTGGGAGGCCAGGAGACGGCTGGACTACATATCGGGGCTGGCCCGCGACTACGGGGTGGAGGGGGCCCTGGTCATCCAGCAGAAGTTCTGCGACCCCCACGAGTTCGACATCCCCATCATCATCTCCCATCTCAAGGAGACGGCCAATATTCCCAGCCTTTTCCTGGAGGTTGACATCACCCTGCCGGCCGGGCAATTCACGACCCGCATCGAGGCCTTTCTGGAGACAATCCGGATATAGGGCCGGATATAGGGCCGGATATAGGGCCGGATATAGGGCCGGGTATAGGGCCGGATATAGGGTCCGATTCGAGGGAAAAGGGAGGACGGATGCCCGCACAATATCCCACCAGGCCACTGGAATGCTGGCAAAAGGCCAAAGAGCTGCGGATGAAGCAGTGGCAGGAAATCATGACCGCCGGGGAGAATAAGAAGCTTCTGGTCTCGGGCATGG
>JAZFUS010000155.1:0-13788 GCA_036447315.1 Dehalococcoidia bacterium | reverse complement strand
GCCCGGGTAATGGTGAAGGCGCAGACGAAGCAGGGCCTTCTCGAGGATGAGTTCGTCCAGACCATGAAGCTGAAGTGGCAGGGGGCCACCGTGGAGTGGGACCGGGACCTGGCCCTGAGCAGGGAGGGGTATTCTGAAGGGCTGGCCTACCGGCACCAGGGCGCTTTCAGCTATGAGGTCCGCCTCAAGCCCAGCCTCCTTTACACGGGAAGGCCGGCCCCCGAGTCAGCGAGGAATCCCATCTACTTTACCCGGCTCATCGATGCCATCGACGTCGGCTTCAGTTATGAGTTTGTGCCCCGTGGCCATGTATCATGGGTGGAGACGGGGGTGGAAACGGGGGTGGAGATAAGCGCCCTGCTGGAGGACCCCGGGGTGTGGCGGAGGGAGGTGGTACTGGTGCCCGCCGCCCGGCGAAATGGGGGGGGGATTACAGCAGACTTTCCCCTGGACCTGGAGGGCCTCCTGGGGATGGCCGGGGACATCTCCCGGGAGCTGGGACTGGAGACACCCTCTCCGGATATAACCATCAAAGCCCGGGTAATGGTGAAGGCGCAGACGGAGCAGGGCCTTTTTGAGGACGAGTTCGTCCAGACGATGAAGCTGAGGGTGAGAGGGGCCACCCTGGAGTGGGACCGGGACCTGGCCCGGACCGTGAAGGGCCTGTTCGATGGGCTGGCCTATGAGCACCGGGGGAGCTTCGACTATGCCATCCGGGTCAGGGAGAACATGCTCTACGACTCCACAACGCTGGGGCCGGAGCCGCCGCCTTCAGGGCCGGCACCGGAGCCCATTGTGGTAGGGCCGGATTTCCGGGCCGTGGCTCCCGCCTATGAACCCATTGTCCTGAGGCAATTTATGTCGCCGCCGGAACCCGCCGTGGCGCTGGCCAGGAGCCGGTCCTATCCCGCCGGCACAACTGAAACAATCGACGTGACTTTTACCTATCAGGTGGAGAGCGATGGCCCGCTCCGGCAGGTTGTGCATGAGGTCGAGGTCACCGCGTCTCTGGGAAATCCCGGGGGGGAGGGGAAGACCTTCGTGCTGGTACCCAAAAGCGAGAAAACCGGGAATCTGGAGCTCACTTTTCCCCTGGACATGGACCTCTTCTATGACCTCCTGGTGGCTGCCGGTGAGGATTCAGCACCCACTCCCCTGACCGTGGAAGCCAGTGTAAAGACCTCGGGCCGGAGTGAGTTTGGCCCGGTGGAGGAGTCCTTCAACCAGACCCTGCAGTTAATGCTGGAGCCGGACGAAATCCTGTGGCCGGAGGCCGAGCCTCAGGCCACTTCCGGCGCCATCAGGGGGACCGAGGCGGTTTCCAACCCCGACGCCCGGACCGCCCGGGTGGGGTTCCTGGGGGGGCTGGGCGTGATGGGGATGGTGCTTCTGTATGCCACCTGGGGCTATTGGGAGGCCCGGCGGAAGCGGATATCCGGGATGGATGGCCAATACCTCAAGGCCAGGGCCAGGCACCGGGAGCTGCTCATAGAAATAACCGCCCTGCCCGCGGAGAGGATCGGGGACACTGTGGTCCCCATAGGCTCCCTGAAGGAGCTGATCAGGGCTGCCGATGCCCTGCTGAAGCCGGTGCTGCACCAGGGTGGACCCCGGAGCCATACTTACTGTGTTATCGATGGGGCGACCCGTTTCCTGTATGTGAGCCGGCTGGAGGAAGCTCCCTGACCCGGCACGGCACCATTCATGCAGACGGTGGGAAAGACCTCCCCCCGAGCGGGCCACCGAATCAGCGGCCCGGTTGATTCGGAGGCCAGGCTGATTTGGGTCCTGGCACCCACCCAAAACGGGCAAATCACCCGTTGCCCGGGCGGCCGGCTCAACGTATGATTATGTTGCCGGAGCCGCATTTTGACCCATGTGTTGCGGCGGAAGCCGGCAAGCCACATAGCCACGCTTATTTCGAGGCGGCCGGAGGGCTCCCCGGGGACCGGCTATGGGAGGACCCTGCCGGGTATGCGGCAGGGCTATCGGTTTACATAATACAGTACAGGGTACGGATATGGGTCTTTTTAAGAAAAGGGATCAAGAGTCGGTAAGCGAGGTTGGCGCGCCGGAGATTGGGTGGTTCGACAAAGGGGTTGCGGCACGCAATGAGCGCAAGTATGAAGAGGCGCTGGACTGCTTCGCCAAGGCCCTGGAGGAGGACTCGCGCAACGCGAATGCCTGGTATCGCTATGCTGAGGCCCTGGCCCTGTGCCAGAGGTACGAGGAATCTATAGATAGTTGTGATAGGGCCCTGGAGATAGACCCGTCGCCGGCGGCTACCTGGTTCCTCAAGGGTTTTGCCCATCAGATGCTGGGTCAATTTGCAGGGGCCCTTCAGAGTTGCGACAAGGGCCTGGAGATAACCCCGGAGAACCAGGTGGCCTGGTGCACCAGGGGTGAATACCTGTATGCCCTGGGCATGCTGGAAGAGGCCATGGAAAGCTTCAGCACCGCCCTGAAGATAGCTCCGGATAGCGATTATGCCGGCCGGGTTAAAGAAAAGATCCGGAAATGGCTTCAGAGGGAGGGGAGGAACGACGCCTGGGCAACGAAGATTCTGGCCTTTCTTGAGGGTTCCGAGAAACATGAAGAAAAGGAGGACTATCAGGAAGCGCTGGAAATGAACCCGAGGAGTGAAGATAGGTCTTTCAAGAAGGACTTTGCCCTGGCCCACCTGGAGAAGCCGGAGCAGCTGAAGGCGGAGTATGAGAAGGCCCGGGCCGAGCGCCAGCCGCTGATACGCCTGGAGCTTTCCGAAAAGGAGTTCCAGTTCGGCAAGGAGTCCTGGGTGGAGGTAACGCTGTTCAATGACGGGACCGGCCCGGCCAGGGATATAAGCATGGATTTCCCCCCGGAGGTCAAGGTAAAGCACTTGGACGTCGACCCCGATATGGTAACCCGGAGCCAGACGGACAATACCGTAGACCTTCAGCTTATCGCCAAACTGGACCCGGGAGACCAAAAGGTCAGGACGATATCCCTGATGCCGGTGAAAGCGGGCGACGCGCCTCTCGAGGTCCAAGTCAGCTATACGGACCAGTGGGGTGAGAGCCATCGGAAACCGAACACCATTTGGGTGAACGTGTTCAAAGCGGGTGAGCAGAAGCCCAGGGTACCCGGCTATACCGTGCTGTGGCGGTTGAGTTCCGGGGATACCGCCGATATCTACGCGGCCAAAAAGGGTAACGATCCCGCCACGATAATAATGAAGATGCCGCGGATATCAGCCGAACACACCGGTGTGGTCGCGGAATTTATGAGCGAGGTCAAGCTCTGGAGCGGGTTGAGCCACCCCAATATCGTAAAGGTTTATCAATATGGAGACGACCCCTTTCCCTTCATCGCTATGGAGTATATGGCGGGGGGGCCCCTGAAGAACCGGATGGGCAATCTCAACATAGCGGAGTCATTGCAGATAGGGATGTATCTGGCCGATGCCCTGTACTATGCCGGGCGCCTTATGGTTACCCACCGGGACATAAACCCCAACAACGTGTTCTTTGACAAAGCAGGGGTCGCCAAGCTGGGCAACTGGAGGCTGAAGAGCGTCAAGCCGAAAGCTTCCGAAAGCGCCTCGGGGTCCGGGAGTTCCCTGGCCTACTCCTCACCGGAGCAGGTAAGCTTCGACTTTGGAGGTACAGACTCGCGGACGGATATTTATCAGCTGGGCGTACTGCTCTACGAGATGTTTACGGGGAAGCTCCCCTTTCAGGGTGACCAGGAGGCGTTGATAGAGAAGGTGAAGGCGGAGCCTCCCCGGAAACCCAGCGATGTGAGCCCTGAAGCCGGGAAACACCTGGACGAGGTGGTCCTGAGATGCCTGGCCAAGAAAAAAGAGGAACGGTACCAGGATGCCAGGGCGCTCAAGGCGGACCTGGAAAAGGTGGGCGAAATATACGGGGCCGGCCACGGGTCTTAGCTCCCCCCGCCCTCCCGGGGTATCGCAGTTCACAGCATCCTTAGCACGCCTTCGGGGTCGATCTCCGTCCTGAGCACCTTGATCTCATCGCGGGTTGGCGGCCCGGTAACGGGTATCTCCCCCGGGATGAGCAATTCGAAGCCCGTGTTGTCCCTGATCTGCTCCAGGCTGGAATGCTTATGCACGGATTTAACCCTCATCCTTTTGCTCCCCTCTTCGAAGTCGAAGACCCCCAGCGGGGAGACACACAGTGTGGGGCCCCCTCCGGGGATGTTGGCCTGGGCCCGCGTATTCTCGCCGTCGAGGAAGCCGGGGATGGTAACGAAGTCCACCTTCTCGACAAAGGTCCGCCGGTTGTGGCGCGGGGGGAACAGGTAATGGCGCCGGGTGGTCACCCCCATGGAGATGTTGACGGCTCCGGGGCCTCGGATCGTGGGGTTGGCGGGGTCGCCAATGAAATGCAGATTGACGTTGCCGTACCTGTCGATCTGGAGGCCGTGGTAGAAGAAGGCGGTCAGCCGCTGGAAGGGATTTTCCGACAGCTCAAAGATCTCATAGCCGCCGATCTTGGCCTCCGCATGCTGGCTGAAAATCCCGGATATGTGGCCGCTAAAGCGCAGGGGGATGATCTGGGGGTTTACGTAGCCCCGGGAGAAGAGCAGGGTCATGTTGGGGAAATAAAGCCTGCGGGCCAGCTGTACGGCGGCAAAGGCGATGGTGTGATGGGCTCCCCCGACCATCACCACATCATCGTCGTTCAGGTCCCGGGCCAACACCACCACCATCTGTTCCGCCCAATGGTAATCACCCTTCACCATAGCTCCAGGCCCTCCTCAGTTGCATCATTTTTTCGGCTCCCCCCACCTGTTCCATGTAGTCATAGATGGTTTCCGGTCCGTGGACATACCGTTGCAGGTACTCAGCGAAGGGCTGGGGATTGCCGCCGCTGAGGCTTGAGCGGGCCCGCAGAATATAGTCCCTGATGTGCTCCTCATCGTGCACGTAGCTGCCCATGCAGAGGTACGGGTGTGCCCCGAAGGGGGCCTCCACCACCGCGGACACCATGAAACCGGGGATAGTGGTCTGTTCCGGCTCCCGGAGCACCCGCCCGTTGCCCACCACCTCCTCGACACTGACGATCACTTTCCGGGATGCCTTGGCCATGAGCACATCGAACGGGCCCCCGCCGAAGCTGCGTATGTTGCCGTATTCGTCGGACTGCAGGGCGTGCAGGATAATCACGTCGGGGATGATGGCCTTCACCGCCAGGATCGGCTTACCGTCAAACGGCCCGGTTATCTCTTTTATCTGAGGGTTATTTTTGACCACATCGCTGCCGAAAAGGGAGGCTATGGGGTGAAAGGAAATGCCCTCGGCGGACGCCATATATCCGCCCACCAGGCTGGCCTCGTCGCAAAGCACTGTCTCGATGGACCCGTCCTGGCAGGCCTTGCGAAAGTTGGGGGCCAGCCCCAGATATTCGAAACCGACATTCCCCGCCAGCACCTTCCGGGCTGCCCCCACACCGATCAGCAGGTCATAGTCGTATCCGGCATAGGGGCTGGCGCACAGGGTCAGGTCCTTCACGCCCCGCTTGACCAGCTGCCTCACCAGATGGCATGGCTTATTGAAGAAACTATGTCCCCCGATGGCAACCAGCATGCCGTCGGAGATAAGCTCCAGGGCACTGCCGGCATCGGTGAGCTTGCTCTTTCTTCTCTTTTCCACTTCTGCTCCCTCCTACTTCTGCGACGGACCCCGAAGTCGGGGTCAGGAACGGGCCTCATCCTCCAGCATTTGGGCGATCTCCTGCCGCAGGCTCCTCTTGTCCACCTTGTTTACCTCGGAAAGATAGGGCAGGCTTTCCCTTATCTCCAGCCGTTCCGGTAGTTTAAACGAGGCCAGGTCCTGCCCCCGGAGATAGGCCACCATCTCCTGAAAATCGAAGACCTGGGAGGCCCGGGGTACAATAAAGGCGCAGGCCCGCTCACCCAGGACCGGGTCCGGCATGCCCACCACCGCCACCCCGGCCACCTTGGGATGGGCGACCAGGAGGTTTTCGAGCTCGATGGGATAGATGTTCTGGCCGCCCCGGATAATCATCTCCTTCTTACGGCCCACGATCATCAGATGGCCCTGGCCGTCCCAACGCGCCAGGTCTCCGGTCCTGAACCAGCCTTCGGTGCCCCAGGCAGCCCTGGTAGCCTCCGGGTCACGGTAGTAGCCCGATGCGCAGCCCGGCCCGCTGCCCAGGAGCTCTCCCTCCTCTCCGCTGGGCACCTCCCGGCCCCCCTCGTCCACGATCTTGAAGGTGAAAGCGGGGTGGGGCTTTCCCACCGTCCCCAGCCTTACCCCATCGGGGTCCTGGGGCGAGCTCATTATGCCCCCTCCCAGGTCCAGGGCGCCATAGCCGTAGACGATGGGGCAGGGCAGCCGCTTCTGGACCTCCAGCATTTGCTCGTAGGGAAAGGGGGCGGCCGCACAGAAGATGACACGCAGGGAGCTGAGGTCATACTGGGAGAAATTGGGATGCTCCACCAGCATCACCAGCATGGCCGGGACCAGCCCCATCAGGGTCACCCGCTCCCGCTGGACCAGCTGGAGCGCCTCTTCGGCCGAAAAGGTCTCCAGCAGCACCCCCTTTGCTCCCGCCACCGGGCACCGAATAAATACCAGGGAGTTGGGACCGGAGGCCACCGGGCTGAAGGAGGCCACGGTGTCCTCACTGCTCATTCCCAGGGTCTCATTGGTGATGCGAATGTACATTAACCGGGCCCCCATGGGCTGCTCCACCACCTTGGGAAGTCCGGTCGAGCCACTGGTGGTGGTCAGGACGATGTCATCGGGGCGGTAGCGTCGGGACTCCAGGTGGTCGGGAGGGAATTGTTGCTCCAGGGGCCGCTCCATCATTTCCCTCACCGAGATGGTCCCGGGAGGCACCCGGTCTCCCACCACCAGGATGTGCTTCAGGCTGGGCAGCCCGGGCTGGATATCGCGGACCATCTGATAATAGTCCCGGCCGCCGAATTCCCAGGGGATGACCACGCCGGCCGCCTCTACATGCCGGCACATGTACTCCATCTCATGCTGGCGGAAGGTGCGCAGGGCAGGAAGCGACATGATCCCGGCCTTCTCGCAGGCCATACGCATCAGGTACAGCTCTACCCAGTTGGGGAGCTGGAGCACCAGCACCTGGTCCCTCTCCATCCCCAGCTCCAGCAGGCCCAGGGCCAGGCGGTCCATCATCTGCTTTAGCTGTGACCAGGTGAGCCGGACGCGGGCATCCACCAGGGCCTCTTGCTCCGGATACAGCTTTGCGTTGAGGTCCCAATAGCCGGTGAAGGTCGGGGCGCTCCAGTGCCGCTGGTATTCGGCGAGCATCTCGGGCGAGTAACGGCTGGGTCCGGCCATGGACATCTCCTTTCCAGCGCGGTATTTAACTCGGCTCCCGCCTGTGATATGGCGGCCCGGGGAAAACCTCACCCCATTCTACCGGCTAAGGCGGGTGGCGGCAAGGGGGCGGGGGCGGGACAGGAGGGCCATAAAGCGTTATAATAGAAACAGGCCCTGGGACCGGGCAGCGCGGGCATATTGGTCAGGCCGGGGCCCCGTCAGGACAGAGAGGAGCGGTTAGAGGTGTTACAGACAGTGGATGTAGGGATCGAATCCCTGAACAGCTATTGCCCCGTGGTTTCGGACGAACAGATCGAGGATGTGAGGAAGCTGGCGCGGGAGCTGAAGGGCGCCAGGATACTTCACCTCAACGCTACTCCCTACGGTGGTGGGGTGTCCGAGCTGCTGAGATCGGTGATACCCCTCTTGCGGGATTTAGGCCTGAGGGCGGACTGGAAGATTATCTTTGGCGACGAACAGTTTTTTGGCGTCACCAAGTCCTTTCATAACGCCCTTCAGGGGGACAGTTTTACCCTGAAGGACGAGGTAAAAGAGGTCTACCTCGCCAACAACATCAAGAATGCGGAGCTTCTCGAGGCGCAATACGACTTTATCGTGGTGCATGACCCTCAGCCTCTGGCTCTCCGCCACTTCAAGGGCAGGAATAATTCCAAGTGGATATGGCGTTGCCACATCGATACGTCGGAGCCCAACCCGGAGCTGTGGGACTTCCTGGAGCCGTTCGCCAACGAATACGATGCCGCTATCTTCACCCTGGACAAGTTTGTCCCCCCCACCCTTAAAGTGCCGGTAATCTCTTCGATTCCACCCTCCATCGACCCCTTGAGCCCCAAGAACATGTTTATCTCGGCCAACCTTGCCCGCAAGGTCACTACCTGGGCAGGAGTTGACATAAAGAGACCTCTGTTAACCCAGGTCTCCCGCTTTGACCCGTGGAAGGACCCCCTGGGGGTTATCGACGTGTACCGAAAGGTAAGGGAGGATATCCCGGACCTCCAACTGGCGCTGGTGGGCTCCATGGCCCTGGATGACCCCGAGGCCTGGGCCATATATTCCAAGATAGCGGATTACGCCAAGGGAGACCCAAGCACCCATGTCTTTACCAATCTGAGCGGAGTGGGCAACATCGAGGTAAATGCCTTCCAGCAGCTCTCCCCGGTGATCATTCAGAAATCTATCCGGGAGGGCTTTGGGCTGGTGGTCTCCGAAACCCTGTGGAAGGAAACACCCGTGGTGGCGGGGAATACGGGGGGCATACCCCTGCAGCTGGAGGATGGGGTGAGCGGATATCTGTGCGATACCGTCGACGAATATGCCAGTAGGATCAGCTATCTCTTTCGTAACCGGGATGAGGCGCATGAGATGGGGAAGCGGGGCAAACAAAAGGTGAAGGATGAGTTTCTCACCCCCCGCATGATTGCCGACGAGCTGCGGCTCCTATGTTCATTATGAGGGCTATCTTCGAAGATGCGTCCGCCGGGCCCGGTCCTTTTCAGGCATGACGAAAATGGTCCGGATCAAACCCTGGTCCGGAGGGCCACAAACAGAATGCCCGGTCCGGCATGGACTCCCAGCGCCGGTCCCAGCCTGGCCAGCATGATGCGCTCCCGGGCGAAAACGGAACCCATGCGCTCAGCCAGGTCCTCGGCCTCTTGGGGCGTGGTGCTATACACAACGGCCAGGTCCTGAATATCCCCGGCATTTTTCACGAAGTCTAGCAATCCGTCTTTGCCCTTATCCCGGTTGCGGACCTGTCCGGTCGGCTCCAGTTCGCCATCTCTCATGGCCAGCATCGGTTTCACGGCCAGCGCCGAGCCCATAAGTGCCCTGGCTTTGCCGATTCGCCCGCCCCGGGCCAGGTATTTGAGGGTATCGAAGAAACCCAGCATGTGGATGTGGGGGACCATCCGTTTGACCTCCGCCGCCGCCTGCGCTAAATCAAATCCGGATTGGGCCAGGCTGGTGGCCGCCGCGACCAACAGGCCCAGTCCCATGGTCACCGACTGCGAGTCCACCACCTCGATGGGGCACTCCACCTCGGCCAGTTCCTTGCCCCGCAGCGCTGAGTTACAGGTAGCGCTTAGCTTGCCGGAGACATGGATGGAGATGATACCGTCGGCCCCCGGGGACAGCTTTTGGTAGACGGCGGCAAAGTCCTCCGGGGTCGGGGGTTCGGTGGAGGGGTGGATTGGGTCACTCAGCAGCCTCTGGTAAAACTCGTCCTCGCTGATCTCCACCCGGTCGCGGTAGACCTCGTCCCCAAACCGCACATAGGCCGGCACCACGGTGATTCCCAGCTTGTCGGCTATCCCGCCGGGCAGGTCGGCGGTGCTATCGGTAACAATCTTCAGGGCCACGGCGCATCATCTCCTTCGATAGTTGTAGCTCCGCAGGGCCTCGGGACCGGGTTCCATCACACTATTCATAGGCTATTCATAGGCCAGTGTTTCCCTTATGCTCATCCTGGTGGCCCGGTAGGCGGGCAACAGGCTGGCCGCTACCGAGACAGTAACTATGATGGCCAGCCAGATGACGACGCCCACCGGGGAGAAGGTGAAAACCAGGGGCTGGTCAAAGACCATACTACCGATGCCTGCGTTCAAGAGGATGGTCACGGGTATGCTCAAGGGGAGGGCCAGCACCCAACTCATGAGGCCGATGAGCAGTCCCTCGGTGACCACGATGCCGCTTATCGTCCTGTCGGCGGCACCCAGGGAGCGCATGATACCGATCTCACGGGTACGCTCCATCACGTTCAGGCTCATCATGCCGGCCAGCCCCAGCGCGCCGATGAGCGCCGTCATGGCCGCCATACTCATGAGAAAGCCGATAAGGAAGGCGAACTGTCCGGCCCAGGCCGAGGAGAGCGTGTCCCTGGTCGCCGATTGGCTGACATTGATTCCCGCCTCCTTGAGGCGGTCCTCCAGAGCCCCCGCCATCTCGGATTGAGACTCTCCGTCCTTTTGTTCCGTCCGCACGAACATCATAGACGCCAGACCGGGCTCCCCCTTGACGCTGGAGAGGTAGTCGAAATCGGCATAGGCCGTCTTCTCGAAGGCCATGAGCATGATGCCCGCCACCTCCCAGTCGTGTTCCTCATCACCGATGTCCAGCACAATGTTGTCACCCACCCGGACATTCGGCATGTCTTCGGCCAGATTGCTGCTGAGGACGATGGCATTGCGGTCATTTTTCTTCAGCCAGCGCCCCGATATCATTTCGGGCTGGATAAAGTCCGAGCCGGCCGGCAGCCCGACGATAGCAAAGGTAGCCCCTTTGGAGCCGTCCGCCTTGATGCGCTGCGCCTGGGCCCCTGTCCGGCCCTCGGCACGGACCACCCCGGCCAGGCTCTCGGCCCGGCGGGCCACGCCCCGGCTCTCGTAATCACCATCGAGGAACAGCTGGACCTCGTAATTGAACAGCATGTTGAGGATATTATCGGTATCGGCGGAAAGTGCGCCGCGCACGTTCATCACGCTGATAAAGAGCATTCCGGCGACCACCAGCGTGCCCAGGGTGAGAAAGAGACGGCCCTTGCGCCGGAAGGTGTTGCGCAGGGAGAGCAGCACCGGGCGCGGCAG
Organism: Dehalococcoidia bacterium; assembly: GCA_036447315.1. GTDB lineage: Bacteria > Chloroflexota > Dehalococcoidia > JACVQG01 > JAZFUS01 > JAZFUS01. The sequence continues at coordinate 2,868 of JAZFUS010000155.1, read as the reverse complement.
GCCGCGCACCCGCATGAGCATGCGGTCCAGCAGCCCCTGCCCGCCCGCGGCCCCGATACCAAAGTCACTGACAGCCTCCCGCACGGTCACCCGGGTCCCGGCAAAGACGGGTACGGCCGAAGCCAGCACGGGCACCAGGAGGGCAGCCATCACCTGCAACAGGAAAACACGCAGGGGCAGGTGGTAATTGAGTATATCGACATTGAGGAACCCCATCACGGCATTGGTGAAAAAGTAGCCCAACACCATGCCGATGGGCAGCGCCACCGCCAGGGCCAGCAGGCCGTAACAGGTCACCAGCACCACGTAGATGCCCATGATCTGCCTCCCCGTACCGCCCACCGCTTTCATCATGCCGATCTGGCGCCTCTGGCCGGCGAGCAGGGCGGACATGGTGTTGACCACCAGAAAGCCGCTCAGGATGAGGGCGAAGACGCCCATGACATTCAAAATCAAAGTAAAGGCTCGCGTGGGGTCTATCCCCCAGTGCTCTCCGGGCGCGCGGACCAGGATCGAATCGATGGAAACCCCGTTGCGCTCCCAGCGGTCCCTGAGCCCGTCGGCGACGGTTTCCAGCTTGGCCACGGTATCGAACTCCTCCCGGGCGGCGATCTCGAGCTGATTGTAGGTGCCCGGGAAACCGAGCCACACCAGCGTTTTCATGGAGACATACCCGGTTAGCTGGGGATACAGGGTCGCCGGGAGGGCGTTCAGGTCGTGGACCGTTCCGGCAAGATTCAGGTGGTGTATAAAGCCGTTGGACATCTCGATTTCGATGCTATCGCCGATACCGGCGCCACTCAGAGAGACCGAGGAACGCTCCAGCAGAATCTCCCGCGAGCCCGGCGGCCACGTTCCCGTCTCGCTGCGAATAATGTTCAGTGTTATCTCCTCATAATCATCAAAGGCAATGAGGATGAGGTTGTAGGTCTTGTCCTCGTTGATCACCTTGACCAGGCGCGTAGCCCTTCCTTGCGCATCGGCCACATCTTTTTGGCGGCGCACCGACCGCACCAGGGTATCATCAAAAGATGGGATGCTTACAGTAATGGTGGAAGCGTTGATGGCAAGGTACTGGGCATTCATGTCGGTGATGAGCACTTCGTTGGTGATGAAAACGCTGCCGAAGGCGAAGACCCCGACGGCGATGGCCATCACCACCAGGGCTGTCCTGGTCTTGGTGGTCCACAGGTCGCGGATAACCTTGCGCCAGCGTGGGTTAAGCATTATCCGTTTCTGAGGTCAGTTCCCGGGTCTCCCTGAGGCGCGCCTGGGCCACTCGGTCTATTTCCCTTTTGGTGGGCTCGGACTCACCGATGAGCCTGGCGAAGTCCTTGCCCTCCAGGGAGGCGACCTCGACATCGGCATCCAGGCCGGCGCGGACGGTGGTCATTCTTACACCGCCATGAATCAATCCGATCTCGCCGAAATACTGGCCGCTCTCGATACGGGAGACCGTGAGCTCCAGCCCGTTGCTTGCCTTCAGGATAACCTCGACGTGTCCCTTGGTGACGATGTAAAACTTATCGGCGAGATCGCCCTGCCGGGTGATAATCGTACCGGCGGGATATTTTTTCGGTTGAAGCGCCGACGTTACCCAGATCAGCTGCGCCTGCGTCAACGAGGGGAAGGTCTTGGCCAGGTACTCCTCGATGATCTCCCCGTCGGCGATGACGATGGTGCGTTTGACGCGTTTCGCCTGGTCGCTGTCGTGGGTCACCATGATGATGGTTTTGCCGCTGTCCACCAGGTCACCGAATAGCTTAAATACCTGCTCCGATGTCTTGGAATCGAGGTTGCCGGTGGGCTCATCGGCCACGATAATCGGCGGATCGGTGGCCAGGGCCCGGGCGATGGCCACCCGTTGCTGCTCGCCTCCGGAGAGCTGGGCCGGTAGCTTGTGGCCGTGACCGGCCACCCCCACCAGGTCGAGCACCTCAAGGGCCCGTTCCCGGCGCCGGCGCGGGGAGTACATATTGTTGAAATCCATGGGGAGCATCACATTTTCAAGAACACTCAGCAGGGGGAGGAGTTGAAAGAACTGGAAGACGATCCCCACATTGCGGCCCCGCCACTGCGCCATCCGGCCCTCATTGAGGGTATGTATGGGGGTGCCCCCGATGTTGACCTCGCCCTGGGAGGGGCGGTCGATGCCGGTTATCATGTTGATTAGCGTGGATTTACCGCTTCCCGACTTGCCGATCACGCCCACAAACTCGCCCACACCGATGGCCAGCTTGATATTCTTCAGAGCGACAAAGTCGCCGGCATCGGTTTCATAGACCTTGCCAACGTCGCGCATGTCTATCAGATACTGGTCATACCTGTGGAGGCTGCTTTCCTGGAACATGTTTCTTGTCAGGAACTTTAGCATGGGAGCTTGTCTCCTACAGCCATCCGGGTTACTCCGCCACCAGCACCTTTTCGCCCTGGGAGAGCCCCTCCAGGATCTCGGTCTGGCCGTCCTGGCTGAGTCCGGTGCGGACAGCCCGCTCCTGGGTCCGGCCGTCCACCACTACCGTAACGAAATCCTCCGACCCGTTTTGGGATACCGCCTTGCTGGGCACCAGGAGGACACTCCGGCGGTTGGCGACCACAATCTCGTTGGAGGTGGTCATTCCGTCCTTCAGGGCGTATCGGCCGGGGTCGGGGAGGCTGATGACGGCCTCATAGCTTATCACCCCGGGCTTGGTCTGGGCCATGGGGGAGATAGACTTCACCGTGCCCTGGAGGCGGGCCTCGGGTATGGCATCCAGGGAGACCTGGACAGCCTGTCCCACAGTCACCTGGTTGACGTCCAGCTCGTCCACGGTGGCCTTCACCTCGAACTCGGCGGTATCGATGACCTGGACGATTACAATACCGGCC
>JAZFUS010000154.1:0-2437 GCA_036447315.1 Dehalococcoidia bacterium | reverse complement strand
TGTTTCGCTCTTTATCGAATTCCAGGTGGGTGGAAAATTCGACCGTCAATATCCCGCCGCTTTTGGTAATAATGTCCCTTTCCCCCTGGAGGGCTCCGTCCCTGGCCAACTCTTCCAGGCCTGCCGGCGCCAGCTTGCTGCTTTCTTCCGTCTGAAAACCGTAGATGGGTTTGCCGATCATTTCCTTCCTGCTGCGCCCGAAGGTCTCCAGAAACGCTTGATTGCAATCGAGAAGCACACCATCTGTATCCAAAATATAGAGCATAACGGGGGCTGTCTGGAATAGCTTTCGGTACTCTTCCTCGCTGTCCCGCAGGGCCTGCTCAGCTTTCAGGCGCACTGCGGCCTCCGCCGTCAACTCCTCGTTCTTCGAGCTCAGCTCGGCCGTGCGGTCCCGCACCCGCTCCTCCAGCTCCTGTTGCCCTTGCTGGAGGCGCGCGACCATGGAGTTGAACGTCCCCGCCAGCGCGCCCACCTCGTCCGAGGTGGTTTTGGCGGCGCGGGCGCTGAGGTCGCCGGCCTCCACCCGGCGGGCCGTCCGGCTCAAGGCCCGAAGGGGACGGGCTATGTTGCTGGCCGCGATGTACGTCAACCACATTACCAGGATGAAGCCGATGACTCCGATACTGGAGGAGTAGGTCACGCTCTGTCTCAGGGCGGCGAAGACATCCGATTCGTCGCGTTTCACCACCATCCCCCACCCCACCTCCGGCGAGATGGGGATATGCCGGTATGCGGCCAGGACCTGTTCGCCGCGGTAGTCCTCGGAGGTGATAATGCCCTCTTCTCCCCGGGCGGCCCGCACCGCCGGCTCGGCCTTGATCTGATAAATCAGGGGTTGGGCTTCGGTCCCGTCGGCCAGGGGGTGCTTTAGTGAGGTCAGAATCCTGACATCACTGTCCACCAGCAGGGCCTCGCCGGTTGGGCCCAGGCCCCCTCCGGTGTGGAGCATGGGTGTGATGATATCCTCGGTGTTGACGTGCAGTATCAGGACCGCTTTCACTCCGCCCGGGACACCATCCACCATATCGGCAGGTTTCATGGATTTGGAGACGAACAGGGAAGCCTCGCCGTCGTGGGGGTCTATGGCAATATCCATATGGATATCGCCGGACCGGAGGGGTCCCGTGAAGTTTTCCTGCCGGGAAACCGTCGTCCCCAGGTCTGAATCCCGGGTGGAGGCTATTATGGTACCGGTGGCCGCGTCGACGATCTGTATCGTTTCATACACCCCGTAGGCGGCCTGAACGACTTTCAGGTGGCGGGTCAATTCCAGGTAATCCCTCTGCCTTCGCACCCCGGCCCATAGTTCCGCGCCCCCCAGGCCGCTCCCCTCGCTGTCCCGCACCGCGGCGTGGAGCCCTGCCACGTGGCTCTCCACCAGGGGGCTTTGGGATAGCATCCTCACGTCACCCCGGCGCTCCTCCAGCCAGCGCATGAGGCGCTCTTTTTTCAGGTCGGCTATCAGGTCGAGGCCCTTGAACACATCGGCCTCCTGCTGCCTGACCTCTCCGCCAAAATTGGTGAACGGTATCCCGTAGAACTCGACATACTTCAGGGCCAGAAGCACAACGGCGAACAGCAGCCCGAAGGAGAGGAGCATTTTCGCCCGGAGGCTAAGGGGGGTCCCCTTGTTGATTCGACCACCCCAACGTCCGATGGTGTCCCTAACGGGCAAGGCTGCCTCCGCGGGCGTCCTGCCCGGTCCCGTCAGGGGTGTATTTGGGAAAGGCGGCGAGCGTGCGGCCCGGCCTTCCAGCCCCGCGGCGGGGCCGGGCGGGCGGTAAAACGGTCATGGTCATCGGCTGTGCTTCCCCCTGTTGTCCGGGGCTCCTGACCTTGCCGGTACCCTTGCCGGTACCCTAGATAGATGAGGTGCTGGGCCGGGGTGCCAGCAATCAATATAATAGGTGAAGTGTAAAGTGGCAGCCCGTTATTGTCAACTTTGTCCTCCGGGTGCTTTTCGTGAGTAACTGCTTCTTTAAATGTGACGAAGGCCCGGCCATCGTTCTCCCGGGAAGAATCTGTGAGACAGGCTCGATATCAGCCTGGCGTGGAGGATTGTGACATATTTGTGATTGTGAAAATATGAAGCATTGACAAATGTGTGTGGGCGGGATAGAATGAGGCCCCGAAACTCGACACGTTTTGAAGCTGGCAGGACTGGCCATCGGGCTTAGCTAGGCCCCTTGGGAAGTGAAGTGGAGGTAGAGTGGGTGGGCAGAGGGGCATCAGCCTTCTGGAACCCTTGATAGGACTGGCGATACTTGGAGTGATAGCGGTGGCCTTTATGACGGCGATAACCTCGGGGCTCTTCGGCGCCGGTCTGGTGGATGAACGCTTCACGGCTGAGAACCTGGCGCGTACCCAGTTGGAGGATATCAAGAGTCTGCCCTATGATGATCTTGGCAGCTATCTTGTGACTGTCGTCCCTCCC
>JAZFUS010000153.1:0-9810 GCA_036447315.1 Dehalococcoidia bacterium | reverse complement strand
TTGGCCGGGCGGTCTGACCCTGGTCCTGCCCCGGGCGTCCCGCGTCCCCGCCCTGGTGAGCGGTGGCGCATCGTCCATAGCCGTGAGGGTCCCCGCCCATCCGGTCCCGCGGGCCCTGGTGCGGGGCCTGGGGGCCCCCATCATCGGCACCAGCGCCAACCTGAGTACTCACCCCAGCCCGGTCACCGCCCGGCAGGTCGAGGAGCAACTGGGCGATGCCGTCGATCTGATAATCGATGGCGGACCCTGTCCGGGGGGTGTCGAGTCCACGGTCCTCGACCTCACCGGGTCCGAGCCCGGGATCCTCAGGGAGGGAGCCGTATCCCGCCGGGAGCTGGAAAAGGCGCTCTCGGAGGTGTCCGCGGGGGGGGCCGGCTAGGGTGCGGGTCGCGGTGGGCTGCGACCACAGGGGGCTGGGGCTAAAAGGGGTCCTAAAGGGCCCATCTTGAGGGGTTTGGCCATAGCTGCCGGGACTTTGGAGCCTTTGATGAGGCCCCGGTGGACTATCCCGACATCGCCGGAGAGGTGGCCCGGGCGGTGGTGGAGGGGCGGTCCCAGAGGGGTCTCCTGGTGTGCGGCACGGGTATCGGCATGAGCCTGGCCGCCAACAAGGTCCGGGGGGCGAGGGCGGCACTGTGTCACAATGGGCTTACCGCCCTCCGTGCCCGCCAGCACAATGACGCCAATATCCTGTGCGTGGGCGCCGAGGTGGTGGAGGAAGCCCTGGCCCGGGAGATGGTGAGGGTGTTCCTCGACACCGCGTTCGAGGGCGACCGGCACCAGCGGCGCCTGGATAAGGTCAGGGATCTGGAGGGACGGACCCCTCCTTGACAGTCGCCAGGTACCATGATAAGCTCTAAAGGCTTGAAATCCCCCCGTCCCTAGATAAGGGACGGGTTTTTTCCCTATTAGAGAGGCCATGAAAAGCGATTCCATCAAGCGAGGCAGGGAGCGGGCTCCCCATCGGGCCCTCCTCTATGCCCTGGGATTGACCCCTCAGGATATGGACAGGCCCTTCGTGGGTGTGGTCAACTCCTTCAGCGAGATCGTTCCGGGGCATAAACACTTGAGGGTGGTGGGCGAGGCGGTGAAGGCCGGGGTGGCGGCGGGGGGTGGGGTACCCTTTGAGTTCAATACCATCGCCGTCTGCGATGGTATCGCCATGAACCATGCGGGCATGAAGTACAGCCTCCCCAGCCGGGAGCTTATCGCCGATTCGGTGGAGACCCTGGGGGAGGCCCACGCCTTCGACGCCCTGGTCTTTATCCCCAACTGCGACAAGGTGGTGCCGGGGATGCTCATGGCCGCGTTGCGGTTGAACGTGCCCTCTATCTTCGTCAGCGGCGGCCCCATGCTGGCGGGACACTGGGGTGAGGAGGGGGAGGCGGTGGACCTGAGCACGGTATTTATGGCGGTGGGCCAGGTCGCCCGGGGCGGAATGACCGAGGCCGATCTGGAAAGCCTGGCCCAGGCCGCCTGCCCCGGCTGCGGCAGCTGTGCCGGGATGTTCACGGCCAACACCATGAACTGCCTCACCGAGGCCCTGGGTATGGCCCTGGGCGGCAATGGCACCATCCCGGCGGTGGATGCCCGGCGGCTCCAGCTGGCCCAGGAGGCGGGACGGCAGGTGATGGAGCTGATATCTCAGGACCTGCGCCCCCGGGATATCCTGGACCGGGATGCCCTGCATAACGCCTTTACCGTGGACATGGCCCTGGGGGGCAGCACCAATTCGGTCCTGCACCTCATGGCCCTGGTCCAGGAGTTGGGGGGGGTGGATTTCACCCTCTCCCAGGTGAACGAGATAAGCCGGCGGACCCCCCACCTGTGCCTTATCAGTCCCTCGGGGGAACACCGGGTGGAGGACCTGGACCGGGCCGGGGGCATACCCGCCCTGATGAAGGAGCTGGAGACCCTCCTCCATACCGGGGCGCGGACAGTCTCGGGGAAGTCCGTGGCCGATAATCTGGCCGGGGCCCGGGCAGGGGACCCCGATGTTATCCGGCCCCTGAGCCGGCCCCATTCACCCCGCGGGGGGACCACGATTCTCTACGGCAACCTGGCTCCTGAAGGAGCGGTGGTCAAGACCGCCGCCGTGGACCCCGCCATGATGGTGCACCGGGGGCCGGCCCGGGTGTTCGATTCCGAGGAGGCGGCGGTGACGGCTATCCTGGCGGGAAGCATCCAGCCCGCCGAGGTGGTGGTCATCCGCTATGAGGGGCCCAGGGGAGGGCCGGGGATGAGGGAGATGTTGACCCCAACCTCGCTCCTTAGCGGCATGGGCATGGATGACCGGGTGGCCCTGATAACGGATGGGCGTTTCTCCGGAGCCACCCGGGGGGCTGCCATCGGCCACGTGTCGCCGGAGGCTGCTTCCGGCGGGCCGATAGCCGCCCTGAGGGACGGCGATAATATCAGTATAGATATCCCCAACGAGAGGCTGGAGGTGGAGCTGGAGGCGGGGGAGTTGGCGGAGCGGCTGGCCCAGCTCCCGCCCTTCAAGTCGGGGGTGGACAGCGGCTATCTAAAGCGATATGCGGAAAGAGTGACCTCGGCCAGCACGGGGGCCGTGATGGAGAGGTAGGGGGCTGCCATGAAGCTCAAGGGGGCTGAAATCCTGTGTGAGGCGCTGCTGAAGGAGGGCGTGGAGACCATCTTCGGTTTCCCCGGTGGGGCTTTGCTGCCCCTGTATGATACCTTTCCCCAGTATCCTCAGCTTCGCCACGTGCTGGTCCGCCATGAGCAGGGGGCGGCCCATGCCGCCGAGGGCTATGCCCGCTCCTCCGGAAAGGTGGGGGTGTGCCTGGCCACCTCGGGCCCGGGGGCCACAAACCTGGTCACCGGCATCGCCAATGCCTATCTGGACTCATCACCCATGGTGGCCATCACCGGCCAGGTGGCCCGGCCCTTCATAGGCAAGGACGCCTTTCAGGAGGTAGATATCACCGGGATCACCCTGCCCATCACCAAGCACAACTATATGGTGATGGCGGTGGGGGACCTGGCCCAGGTGGTCCAGGAGGCCTTCCACCTGGCCCGGACCGGGCGGCCGGGGCCGGTGCTCATCGACATTCCCCGGGATGTGTTCATGGAGGAGACCACAGTCTCCTGGCCCGAGAAGGTGAACCTCTCCGGATATAAACCCACTCTGGCGGGCCATCCCTCCCAGATAAAGCGGGCGGCCCGGGCCATCAATGAGGCCACGCGCCCCGTTATCCTGGCGGGCCAGGGTGTGGCCATATCCGGGGCCTATGACGAGCTTCGGGCTCTGGCGGAGCAGGCCCAGATACCGGTGATCACCACCCTTCTGGGGATAGGCACTTTCCCCGAGTCCCATGTCCTGAGCTTCGGCATGCTGGGCATGCACGGCATGGCCTATGCCAATATGGCCGTGGATGCCTCCGACCTGGTCATCGCCATCGGCATGAGGTTCGATGACCGGGCCACGGGCCGGGTGAGCGGCTTCGCCCCCAAGGCCAAGGTGGTCCATATCGATATCGACCCCGCCGAGATCGGCAAGAATGTCCGGGTCGACGTGCCCATTGTGGGCGATGTCAAGAATGTGCTTAAAGTGCTCAACAAACTGGTCGAGAGCGGGGACAGGCACGAATGGGTCCGGCAGATAGAGGACTGGCGGGAGGAGCACCCCGCCCTTTGGATCCGCGATGGGGACGATCTCATCCCCCAGTTTGTGGTGCGGAAAATATATGAGGTCACCGGGGGCGATGCCATCATCGTCACCGGGGTGGGGCAGAACCAGATGTGGGCGGCCCAGCACTTCTACTACGACCGGCCCGGCAGTTTCATCTCCTCCGGCGGTCTGGGGACCATGGGCTTCGAGCTCCCGGCGGCCATCGGGGCCAAGATTGGCTCTCCCCAGAAGACCGTTTGGTGTATCGCCGGCGACGGCGGTTTTCAGATGACCCTCCAGGAACTGGCTACGGCGGTCCAGGACAGGGTGGCGGTGAAGATCGCCATCCTCAACAATGGCTTCCTGGGCATGGTGCGGCAGTGGCAGGAGCTGTTCCACAACAAGCGCTATGTGGGTACCGAGCTGTGGGGCCCGGACTTCGTAAAGCTGGCCGAGGCCTATGGCATCCCCGGCCTCAGGGTAACCGACAGGGTCCGGGTAACGGCGGCTATCGAAGAGGCCATGGCCCACGACGGCCCGTTCCTGATAGATTTCAAGGTCGAGCCGGAGGAGAACGTATACCCCATGGTGCCCCCCGGAGCCTCTCTGGGGGAGAGCATGGACGCACCCAAAAAGAGGGCTGAGGCCCCCGCCGATTCCGCCAAGCTTCCGGTGAGTAATATATGAGAGGCGGTAGGGAGGGCGCTATATGGCGGTGACGAAACATACCCTGGTGGCCCTGGTCGAGGATAGGCCGGGAGCCCTGAGCCGTGTGGCCAGCCTTTTCCGCAGGCGGGGCTTTAACATCGAGAGTATCGCCGTGGGGCATACCGAGACACCCCACCTCTCCCGCATGACCATCACGGTGGACGGGGCGACCACGGCGGTGGAGCAGGTGAGGAAGCAGCTGGACAAGGTCGTCGACGTGGTCAAGGTGGTGGACATAACCGCTGAAAACCTGGTGGCCCGGGACCTGGCCCTGATCAAGGTAAAGGCCACCCCCGCCACCCGGGGCGAGATCCTTCAGATCGTGGATATCTTCCGGGCCAATATCGTGGATGTGGCCTCCGATTCGATAATAGTCGAGGTTACCGGGGACGAGGACAAGGTGGATAGCCTGTTCCAACTGCTTCGCGGCTTCGGTATCAAGGAGATGGCCCGTACCGGGCGCCTGGCCATGAGCCGGGGGCCGTTGGGGCCCCTGCAGGGGGGCGGGAAAGACGCGCCGCGGGGTCGGGGCCGGAAGGGATAATGGGGCGGACATGCATGTTTTGGGGATAGTTGGCTCCAGGCGCAGGTTGGGCAACACCGATGTCCTGGTGAAGGAAGCCCTCCGGGGGGCCAGGGACGAGGGGGCCTCCGTGGAGATTATCCGGCTGTCGGACCTCTATATCCAGGAGTGCAACGGCTGTATGGCCTGCATGCTAAAGGATGCCCCCTGCCGCCTCCAGGATGACCGCAACTGGCTCTACGAGAGGCTGGACGCAGCCGGGGGCCTGGTAGTGGGTGCCCCCAGCTACCATGGCTGGGTACCCGGGATCTTCGGCACCATCCAGTTCCGGACCACCGGATACCGGCAGTTTTCCATGTTCGCCCCGGACCAGGGGACGGTCAAGAAGGCCGTTACCCTGTCGGCGGCCGGGGGCGTGGCCATCGCCGGTAACGTGATACCGGCTCTCAATGTTTTCGTGCACCGACTGGGTTTCGAGCCCCTGGCCAGCTTCATTGCCGGTTCTCAGGGACCGGGGGAGGTACTCCTCCCCGAGCGGGAGGCCATCATCGGGGAGGTGAACCGCCTGGGCCGGGACCTGGTCATCGACAGCCGGGGGGAGGCGGACAGGCTCTCCCCGGGCGTCCACAAGCTCCGCACCTGGGACTGGTCATCCCACGGCCACGCGGAGGAAAAGCTGTCCACGGTGGAGGACGCCTGCCCCTTCTGTTACGGCCAGGGGGTGGTCAATTACTCCTGGTTCCACACCAATCCCCTGCCCCCCGGGGAGGTTGAATGCGCTTTCTGTCATTACTCCCGGGGGAGGGTTGAGATGGTGGATGGGTGTGTCCGGTTCAACCTGAGGAAAAAGCCGGACGAGGATATCCTTCGCGACTGGGAGTGGCGTAAGTCGGTGTGGCATCGAGAGAGCGGTGTCCTGTTCCAGGAGCGCAAACCTGAGTTCCTGGAGAGACGGGCCGCCTACGGGCGGTTCGAGCCCGAATGGGCGGCGCCCCCAGGCAGGGAGGCGAACCGCCCTTCCCTGGTTTTCGATCAATAACACCCGCCGGGGGGTTTACTTCGGCGGGCCGCACAAATAGCTGGATGAAAGGGGAATCATGGCTAAAATCTATTACGATAAGGATGCCGACCTGGGGCTGATCAAGGGGAAGACCATTGGCATTATGGGCTATGGCAGCCAGGGACATGCCCATGCGCTGAATCTCAAGGACAGCGGCATAAAGGTTATGGTGGGGCTCAGGCGGTCATCTCAGAGCTGGGAGCAGGCGGAGGCGGCGGGAATCACGGTGGCCACCCCCGAGGAGGTGGCCGAGAAGTCCGATATAATCATGATGCTGGTCCCCGATACCACTCAGCCCGAGGTCTACCGGCAGGCGGTGGAGAAACATATGAAGGCGGGCAAGGTCCTGATGTTTGCCCACGGCTTCAATATCCATTACACCCAGATTGTGCCGCCCCCGGATGTGGATGTCGCCATGGTGGCCCCCAAGTCGCCGGGGCACATGGTGCGCCACCTCTATACCGAGGGCACGGGCACACCGGCCCTGGTGGCTATCCACCAGGATGCCTCGGGCCGGGCCCTTCAGATGGCCCTGGCCTATGCCCGGGGCATCGGCTGCACCAAGGCCGGGGTCCTGGAGACCACCTTCCTGGAGGAGACCGAGACCGACCTCTTCGGCGAGCCGGTGGTGCTGTGCGGTGGGGTCTCCGCCCTGGTCAAGGCCGCTTTCGAGACCCTGGTGGACGCGGGATACCAGCCGGAGCTGGCCTACTTCGAGTGCCTCCACGAGCTCAAGCTCATCGTGGACCTTATCTACCAGGGGGGCCTGGAGTATATGCGCTACTCGGTGAGCGACACCGCGGAATATGGGGACTACAGCCGGGGACCCCGGATTGTCGATGATAACACCCGGGATACCATGGAGGAGATCCTCGGTGAGATTCAGGACGGGACCTTCGCCCGGGAGTGGATCCTGGAGAACCAGGCGGGGCGGCCCCGCTACAATGCCCTGCGTCGCATGGAGGCCGAGCACCCCATCGAGAAGGTGGGCAAGGAGCTTCGGGCGATGATGCCATGGCTGAAAGCACTGAAGGGATAGGAACAGGCGGAGAGTCATGGAACGGGTTATAGTTTTCGATACCACCCTCCGGGACGGGGAGCAGGGGGCCGGGGCGTCCCTGAACCTGGATGAGAAGCTGGAGATTGCCCGGCAGCTGGAGAGGCTGAACGTGGATGTCATCGAGGCCGGCTTCCCCATCTCCTCCCCGGGTGACTTTGAGGCGGTGAGGCTCATCGCCCAGGAGGTGAGAAAGCCCATAATCTGTGCCCTGACCCACGCCGATCCCGAGGCGGTGGACAGGGCCTGGGAGGCGGTGCAGGGGGCGGAGCGCGCCCGGATACATATCTTCCTCTCCGCCTCGGACATCCACCTCACCCATCAGCTGGGCAAGACCCGGGACGAGATCCTGGAGCTGTCCCAGAGCATGGTGGCCCGGGCCAAGAAACACCTCGATGATGTGGAGTTCTCCCCCATGGATGCCACCCGGGCCGACCGCCGGTTTATCCACAGCATCCTGGAGGCGGCCATCGAGGCGGGGGCCACCACGGTGAATATCCCCGATACCGTGGGCTACACCGCCCCGGGGGAGTTTGGCGACTTCATAAAGGGTATATTCGAGAAGGTACAAAACATGTCCAAGGCGGTGCTCAGCGTCCACTGCCACGACGACCTGGGCCTGGCGGTGGCCAACAGCCTGGAGGGGCTGAGGCAGGGGGCCAGGCAGGTGGAGTGCACCATCAACGGCATCGGCGAGCGGGCGGGGAATGCCTCCCTGGAGGAGATCGTCATGGCCCTCCACACCCGGGGCGATTTCTATGACCTGGAAACGGGCATCGAGACCTCCCAACTCTATCCCACCAGCCGCCTGGTCAGCGAGCATACCGGGTTCTCCGTGCAGCCCAACAAGGCCATCGTGGGGACCAATGCCTTCGCCCACGAATCGGGCATCCATCAGGACGGGGTGCTCAAGGCCCCCATCACCTATGAGATCATGAATCCTCGCGATGTGGGCATCCCCTCCAGCCAGCTGGTGCTGGGCAAGCTCAGCGGGCGCCATGCCTTCCGCAACCGCCTGGCCGAGCTGGGATACAGCCTCGACCCGGACGACCTGAAACGGGCCTTCGGGGCCTTCAAGCAGCTCGCCGACCGGAAAAAGGAGGTCACCGACCGGGATATCGAGTCCCTGGTGGCCCAGGAGCGGAGGACCGTCTCGGAGTTTTACCACCTGGAGCAGGTGCAGGTCTCCTGTGGCGATAATATCGTGCCCACGGCTACCGTCCGCCTCCGGGGCCCCAGGGGTAAGGTCCTGGCCGATGCCGCCCTGGGCACCGGGCCCGTGGATGCCGTCTACAAGGCCATAAACCGCCTGGTCAAGGTGCCCAACCGGCTCACCGAGTTCACCGTTAATTCGGTTACCGAGGGCATCGATGCCATGGGCGAGGTGCTCATCAGGATCGAGAGCGATGGGATAACCTATACCGGCCGGGGAGCCGATACGGATATTGTGGTGGCCAGCGCCAAGGCCTATATGAATGCCCTGAACAGGCTCCTGGCGGCCAGGAAAGCTGCGAAGGAAAAGAAAAGGCCGTAAAACCCCCCAGGACCCTGGCCGAGAAGGTCCTGGCCGCCCACTCGGGCCGGGATGCGGTTTAAGGAACAGCAATGACCAAAACCCCCATGACCCTGTCCGAAAAGATCCTGGCCGCCCACTCGGGCCGGGAAGCCGTGAGCCCCGGCGAGCTCATCAACGTCGGCGTGGACCTGATTCTGGCCAACGACATCACCGCCCCCCTGGCCATCCAGGAGTTTCGCCGGCTGGGCGTGGATAGCGTGTTCGACCCCCGGAGGGTGGTGCTGGTCCCCGACCATTTTGTGCCCAACAAGGACATCCCCTCGGCCCAGCAGGCCAAGCTGATGCGGGAGTTTGCCCTGGAACAGGGCACCGTGTATTTCGAGGTGGGGCGGATGGGCATCGAGCACGTGCTTCTGCCGGAGCAGGGCCTGACGCTCCCCGGCGAGGTTATCATCGGGGCCGATTCCCACACCTGCACCTATGGCGCCCTGGGCGCCTTCGCCGCCGGTATGGGCTCCACCGATATCGCCTGCGCCATGGCCACCGGCGAGACGTGGTTGAGGGTACCTCCCACCATCAAGCTGGTCTACCGGGGCGAGCTGGGGGAGTGGGTCGGCGGCAAGGACCTGATCCTCTATACCATCGGTCAGATCGGCGTTGACGGCGCCCTCTACCAGGCCCTGGAGTTCTCCGGCCCGGCCGTCGAGGCCCTCTCCATGGACGGGCGGTTCACCATGGCCAACATGGCCGCCGAGGCCGGGGCCAAGGCGGGCCTGTTCACCCCCGACGGAAAAACCCTGGACTACATACAGGACCGGGCGAAGCGGCCCTTCACGGTCTACGAGCCCGATCCCGATGCCGGCTATGCCCGGGTCATCGAGTTCGATGTCGCAGGCCTGGAGCCGCAGGTGTCCTTCCCCAGCCTCCCCTCGAACACCAGGCCCTTGAGCCAGGTGGGGGAGGTGAAGATAGACCAGGCGGTGGTGGGGGCCTGCACCAACGGGCGCCTGGAGGACCTGCGGCTGGCGGCCCGGGTGTTGAAGGGCCGGGAGGTGCACCCCGAGGTGCGCTGTATCGTCATTCCCGGCACCCAGCAGGTCTATATGGATGCCCTGAAGGAGGGACTCATCGAGACCTTTATCCGGGCGGGGGCGGCGGTGAGCACCCCCACCTGCGGTCCCTGCCTGGGCGGCTACATGGGGGTGCTGGCCGCCGGTGAGAGGGCCGTCACCACCACCAACCGCAACTTTGTGGGCCGCATGGGGAGCCCGGAATCCGAGGTATACCTGGCCAATCCCGCGGTGGCCGCGGCCAG